>JAFRCB010000350.1 GCA_017404585.1 Lachnospiraceae bacterium | reverse complement strand
TTGATAGTGGCACATTATTCAGCGCAATGCAATAATTTACCCATCAGCAAAAAGCAGTTTTCCATCAATCAGGAAGAATAAAAGGAGGCAGTTATGGGTGAATTAAGCGGAAAAGTTGTTATCGTAACAGGCGGCGGTCAGGGAATAGGGTTTGCCATCGTAAAGAAATTTGCAGAGAACGGAGCTACAGTAATCGCTACCGGAAGAACGCTCAGCAAGGTCGAAAAGACCGCAGAGCTTCTGAAAGAGTATGACGTAGTTCCCTACAGAATGGACTGCGGCGTCGAGCAGGACTGGATCGAACTCACGTCCATGATCAAAGAGAAGTACGGTGCTCTCGATGTGCTCGTCAACAATGCGGGCATTGAACTGGGAAAAGACATTAAGTCGATGTCCTTTGACGAATTCCGCAAGATTGAAGCCTGCAACGTGGACAGCGTCTTCCTCGGCATGAAATATTGCTATGAGCTTCTCAAGGGACGCAAAGATTCCAACATCGTCAACATCTCATCCGTTGCTTCAAGGCAGTCCGGTCCGTCCTGCGGGAATGACGCCGGCTACTCAGCTTCCAAGGCAGCTGTGACTCTGCTTACAAAGCATGCGGCATACACATTTGCACCGGACAGGATCCGCGTCAATGCAGTTCTTCCGGGAGGTGTCAGAACTCCACTCGTCGATGAGTCCCTGAAGGGCGTAGAAGGCGTTGCGGAATTCCTTGCAAGCCTCAATCCGCTTCCGCCGCATCTTGCACAGCCGGAAGAGTTGGCAGAAGTCGTTTATTTTGTGGCATCAAGCAAGAATTCCTTTATGACAGGTTCCGAGGTCGTCTCGGACGGCGGCATGCTGACACATTGATAATGAAAGCTTGACAGGCATTTGCAAATACCTGAAATTGACTATGCAGATGTTCAAGTCTCGCTCGCGAGACTTGGCGCGGGATTCGGGTCAGCGCTAGCTGACATAATTCCCAACCGAATCCCTGCGCATCCTCGCGGAGCGTTTATCTCAGTGGGGGATTGTGACCCGCCACTGAGACAAGCAGGATATTGATTTACCCACCGCTTGTAGAAGCGGGGGGCTTCCCCACTGAGATAAATAAGACAGGAGAAAATAAAATGGCAAATAGAGTATGT
Organism: Lachnospiraceae bacterium; assembly: GCA_017404585.1. Classification (GTDB taxonomy): domain Bacteria; phylum Bacillota; class Clostridia; order Lachnospirales; family Lachnospiraceae; genus Chordicoccus. The sequence continues at coordinate 12,375 of JAFRCB010000350.1, read as the reverse complement.
GAAATCCTTGGAATAGAGAAACCGGTCATTTCCGCAGCCATGACATGGCTCACCAGCGCGGAATTCGTAGCCGCTGTAAGTGAAGCCGGCGGCGCAGGCGTTCTCGGAATCAATGCAGGACAGACGGTGCCGACAGGCGATCCGGTAGAGACAGCAGAAAGACTCCGCGCGCAGATCCACAGAGTAAGAGAACTGACCGACAAACCCTTCGGCGTCAACCTTTTCTTCGGTGAGCAGATTGATCCCTTTACGGCCGAGACTTTGAAAGTACTCGCTGACGAGAAGCCGGCATTTGTTCTGGTCCTTCCGTTCGGACCGCTCAACAAGGACGCTGTCAAATTATTCAAGGACAACGGCATCAAGATCGTCGCCAGACCGATCAGCGCAACTGTCGAGAACCTGAAACAGGTCCTTTCTGAGGGCGCGGACATTCTGATCTACACAGGCGTTGAGGCAGGCGGACATGCAAGCGACTACAATGTAAGCCTTATGTCCGGATTCCCGGCAGTCAGAGCTGCCATCGACGCGCCGCTCGTGGCAGCCGGCGGTATCGCCGACGCATCTGCAGCCAAAGCCGCTGCCGCAATGGGCGCGGAGGGCGTCTATGCCGGAACAAGATTCATCGTGACAGAAGAGAATCCGACCGCAGCTTCCGTCAAGCAGACACTGATCGACACCAAAGCTGAGGATCTGATCCGCGTTCCCGATGTTCCGGGCGTCTCCTATTTCGTAAGGAACAGAGTAGGTCTCGAGCTCGAAAAGATGATGCAGGAAGGTGCAGACGCGATGGCTCTCAACAGACACTACATGCAGAATGGAGGTTTCCTCCAGGGAATGCGTCTCGGCGTCAAAGATCAGGGCATCATCAACAGTTCTCAGGCAATCAACAATATCACTTCCGTGAAGACCTGCCGTGAAGTTGTCGATGAACTGAATATACTTGCTTAACACACTGCTTTGTTGCTGAAGCGGGGGATGTCGCAAAATACGACATCCCCCGCAGTTTTTAATCTTTACCGCGCAATCCCCTGACATTAATCGCAAGATACACGTGCCATAATACTCTATTGATCCCGCTCATCCAGCGCGAGCCGCATAAGCACGAGCTCCTGCCAGCCGCTGAATCGTGAGCGGAATCCTCTGGGATTCCTGCCGTACTCCACAAAGCCCACGCTCCTATAGAGGTCCAGAGCGGCCCCGTTCTCGGCTACGGCTTCCAGCTCGAGCTGTGCATAACCCGCATTTTGGGCACATTCGATGCAGGCCTCCGTCAGAGCCCGCCCTATGCCAAGCCCCCAGAAGTCCCTGTCCACACTAATACCGAACTCAGCACGATGTTTTATCTTGACCTTCCGCCCGACGCAGCCGATCCCGGCTGAGCCAACGAGCTTCCCGTCCAGCTCCGCCATGAGCTCGATTTCATCGGCGCTGTCTGTTTTCTTCTGCAGGAAATCCGCTTCCTGCGCGGCAGTGTAGCTGTGCTCATCCGGGTAGGTGAGCAGGTAATCCGTCTGAGCGTGAACTGCGATAAACAGTTCAAGGAGGGCCTCGCCGTCCTCTGCCGTCCCGTTCCGTATGATGCAGGTCCTGCCGTCCTTCAATGTAATCGTCTTACTATACTTCATCGTCCGCATCTCCGTATATTTTCACAAAATGTCTGCTGAAGGCTTCAGCCTGCGCGATTGCATCGTCTGTCTTCTCCGGCTCCCGGTCACAAAGGTGGATGAGGGCAGAGATCGGCGCGGTGTATGCAAATGCAAGCATACCCGGGTCCTCCCTCCCAAGCAGCCCCTTCTCCATCATGCCGGAGAAAATGTATGTGAACATATCCGTAAGACCGGTGAGAAAATGCTTTGTCGCAAGTTCCCGCGCGCGCTCATCGCGGAATTGCTCGATTGTGAGCACTTTTCGAGTCATCACGATCTTTTCATCGTGTACGGTGTAATTCACCATCCGCATTGTCATCTGTACCAGTTCCTCAAGGGAATCCGGCACGGGAGGAAGGTTCTCGGCTGAGCCGAAGTGCTCTCCGTAATAGGCGATCATCTGATCCAGCACGGCGTTCCAGATCGCCTCCTTGCTCTCAAAGTGCTTATACACCCCGGACTTGACAAGTCCGAGGGATGCGGTGAGTTCACGGATATTTGTTCCTGCATAGCCATTTTTTGAAAACATCTCAAGAGCGGCTGCGAGTATTCTTTCTTTTGTATCGTTCGCCATAATTTCCCCTTATCTATCGACGGTTTTCGGTCCGTCTTTATTGCAGATTTCGAGTTCACCGGTCAATAAGCTGATTCTATTTAGCCAACAGGTTCAGCGGTGTACACTCATAAACAAAAATCATCGAATCGTACAGATAGTCAGGTTCACAGTAGATCCTGACCGTATCCTGAAGAATCGTATTCAGAATATTGTAGCTTTCTCCAAGGCTGCCTGTATAGATCGGTTCATTTATATATTTATAGACGTCGGAGTCTTTGCTAACCCCGGAGAAATCCAGATAGTATGTCCCCAGGTCCTTTGCCTGATAGGCTAAAATGTCAGCGGAAACAAACCTGTGGTCAGACCTTTTGCCGCTGCTGTCCGGCATATTGCATTTAGTTATGAAATAATCTGTACCGATGGCAAAGTAAGCATCGTCCAGCTCATCTCGGATGAACGACCCCATCGTTCTCACGAAATTTCCGGCGTAACCGATATGCCCGTTATGCCCGGTTATCATCATCCTTGAATTCTCTAATGTCTCAGATATCTCTATGACCTTTTTTGCCATCATCTGATCACGGTACCCGCCGCCTTCGACCATGCCGTTTTCTCCGGCATACCTCGCGGAAAGTTCTCTGGCTCTGAAAACATTTTCAATACAAACCAACATCCGATCATAGTTATACAGATCCCGATATGTCTCTTTATTGCCTTGAAGTTCGTTTCTCAGGCTGTCCAGCTCTTCAAAGGCATGGTTCAGGCTTTCATCCCTGAGACTGGCTTCGCCGTTCACAAAAGGTTCAAATGCACCTGCCGGATCCCCGTCTATAGAGTTTTCTTTGACGAAATCCCGGATCAGTGCCAGATCCACTTCAGGGTTCTGAAGATCAAACCCATAAAATGACAACCCGTCATCATGCAAATCATTGTATTCCCTCATCCATTCAATCAGGCCGCGGATTTCTTCAGTTCTGTAAATCCTGAAACTGATACGGTCCATCACCTCATCGATCGTCATCCCGGAGTGACCGCTTATGTAATCGTTTATAATTACACCCTCTCCGTAATCCATTTCCATGGCAAAGCTGCTGACATCATATTTCTCGACCAGAACTTTCAGAACGTCGAGCTTTAGCTCCTGAAACTCCGCATTCCCGTGAGATGCTTCACCGAGGCTGATGACTTTTACTTTTTCATCAATTGTCAAGTCCTCTACCGGGCAAGCTAACTCTTCCATCCCGTCAATTTTTTTCTTTGCGTCCTGTTCCGGTTTTTTTATCATATAAATATCCAGAGCGGCTAATCCAAGAACCATTACAAGAAACAGCCATAATAAGACCTTGATAATTTTCTTTAATACTCTCATATCTATATCCTCGCAAAAAGTGACCCTCCGTTCACTCATTATAGTGAACGAGGGGTCACTTGTCAATCCTATCCCGAACTTACTTCTAATCCATCTCCCTGAGCAGATATTCTCTGAGAAGCGGCATGTCGAAGACAACTTTTCCTCTGCCATGGTCCGCAATCAATCCTCGGGCAATCAGTCTTCTGCGGATCTGAGAAGCATTATTTGGCTCAATTCCCAGCTGCCCTGCCAATTCTCTGACAGAACTGACACCCTTGTTTTTTGCCATGGCAAGCAGAAATTCCTCCTCTCGCGTTGTCAGCTCTCTCACTACTGTATCAAAAATCATTTTATCCAAATCTCTCGAAGCATAGCGCACACCTGCCTGCGCATCCTCCTTCGTGATCTGCATCAAATCAGGATGCTGGCGCCACATATGATACCCCACCAGCTGAATCATAAAAGCAAAACCTCCTGTAGATTCTGCAGCTATATCAAGAGCGTCCCCTGCGATTTTCCTTCCTCCTGCCTCGACAGTCAGCTGAATAGCATAGGAAACATCGTTAATATCTATTGCCCCCAGTTGGTGCTGAAATGCTCTGCGGAGAAAAGAAATGGTGTCATCTCTTAATATCAGGGAAACATTTCCCGGAAGTCCCGCGAGAAGAAGAGCCGTATCTCGTCTCTCTCTTACAAAGTGCTGAAATACATCCGCGAGCAGGCGCAGCTGTTCGTGTTGAGGTGATATTTCATCCACCGTAATCAAAAGACCGGTTCCCTGCTCATTAAGTTCCCGTACAATACGGGTCATTTCTTCTCTCCATGTAGATTGTAATGCGTTTCGTTCGAGTGTTATTCCAAACGTTCCAAGCTGAATACCGGACAGATGCACTTTAGTTTCAGTTGATAAGAGATGAGCTGCCTTGCTTCGTGCCTGAACAATTATTTCGTCAAGCATTCCCGGACCACTAGTGACATTGATACTGATCCATCCTTGTTCCTGTGCCTTTTCCGCTATTGAGGCGAGCAGAACTGTCTTTCCTGTGCCTCTTGCTCCAATCAGTATGCTGGCTCGGTTCGGATCTCCAGGAGCATTGTCAAGTCCCTCCAATATATCATGGATGATCGTCTCTCTGCCTGCCATTGCGACCGGGATACTTCCAAAAGTAGGTTTAAATGGGTTTTTATTCATTCTCTTAGCCTCTCAATAACCGATACTATAAAAATCTCGGTTTTTAATTTTCTTTCACTGTTTTTCACTTTTCTTCATTATTCTTCACTTTTTTTGTATTCTTAGTCATTATAACATATTGGTGAAGGAAAGTGAAATAAAGACGGTTCTTACGTAGAAAAACCCACGCTAAAAGAACCGTCCCTACTTTACCTAATTCACATTATTTCCTGCAACGAAAGCAGCCGATCCCTTCGACCGCTGTCGTCTTCACCTTCTCGTACCTCTGCTCAAGCTGCTGTCTGAGGCTCTCCCTCGTCTCATAAGGCGGTGTGAAGAAGCCTTTCGGTCCATACAGATGATCGATGAACCAGTCCGTGCGGCCGCACTCGCCTTTAATATAAAAGCAGCCGCAGAAAATACCGCCCTTTTTCAGCACAAGGTATGTCTCACGGTAAGCCGCCTCCTTATCCGGGAAGGCATGAAAACCGTTCAATGACAGGACAACATCAAAAGATTCGTCTTCAAACGGAAGCGAGCCCACGTCTCCCTGTACGAACTTAATGTTCGCTATCCCCATCGTCTCCGCCTTTTCCCGGGCGGAAGCCATCATTTTCTCCGAGTAATCAAGGCAGGTAATGTCTGCTTTCGGAAGATCCGCATACACCGGCATGGTCAGCACGCCGGTCCCGACGGGCACCTCAAGAAGCTTTCCTTCAAAATCCTGCGGCACCCCGGACAGAGCCTTTTCCAGATACCGGAGGTTCTTTTGACCATCCATGTTCCAGACCAGACGGCAGATCGTCTTTCCGGGCAGCGTAGAATAGGTCATCATTCCATCATAGAAACCCGATTTGCTCCCGGTCAGCTTATACGCATTTTTGATCTGCTCTTTTCTGGTCAGACTGTCGTTTCTCTGAGGTTCCGGCACCGGCCCCTTTCTGGCCACCAGATGCAGCCGGAATTTCCTGCCCCGTTCAAGCTTTTCGACCCGCAGTCCGGATTTTCCGCAGAATCTTCTCACCTCATCCAGCGAATAGGCACCGACATCCCCGTGACCAATCAGATTGGCAAGCGGCATCTCCGTATGATTCATGAGCCACAGAACAGGTGCCGGAGCCGTGTAATCCTGCAGGATCAGTCTGCCGCCCGGCCGCAGAACGCGCTGCGCGCTGTCGAAAAACTTCTGAGGATTCGGATAGTGGTGAAAGCTGTTGGAGCAAATGATGACATCAAACGCATTATCGTCAAACGGCAAATTCTCACAATCACCGACCACCCACGTGACGCCGGGCAAATTTTTTGCCCTGGCCACCTCGATCATGCGCGGTGTGATGTCGATCCCCGTATAATGCCTGGATGGATCTGCCTCGTAAAGCAGAGAAATCATCGGACCGGTCCCGCAGCCGCAGTCCAGAAGGTCTATGTAATCCTCCTTCGCAAGCTCGCCCGAAATGTACGGATAGTCATCTTTGCACATCTCGTAGATACCCGCATGGCTGCTCTCATAAATATCCGCCGCTTTTGTAAATTCCCGGATCGTCAGATCTTTGTATTGTTTTTCTGTTTTCACCTGTAGTTCCTCTCTAAAGACAGTCTGTAGGCCGTCGAATGTGGGCTCGTGCGAGAACGTCGCCCACTCTCTTTCTCCAAAAGCGCCGTAAGGCAGTTCATACTGAGCAGTATAGTTGATGAGTTGTGAAGGAAGGCGCCGGCTGCGGGTGTAATCAAACCAAGCGCTCCAAGCGCAATCAATGTACCGTTAAATCCCATGACAAAGCGGTAGTTACGGTGGATTCTCCTCATCAGGGCATCACTGAGCCGCTTCAGCCACACGAGTTCGCGTATGTCTTCCGTCTCTATCGTGACGTCCGCAACCTCCCTCGCAATGACAGCCCCGCTGCCGACAGCGACCCCTACATCTGAAAGCGAGAGTGCCGGGGTATCGTTGATCCCGTCACCGACCATGATCACAGTTCTGCCTGCCTCATGCTCCCTGCGGATATAGGCTGCCTTGTCTTCCGGAAGGACCTCCGCTCTGTAGTCATCAAGAGCAAGATCTGCAGAAATAGCGCCGGCGACTCTCCTGTTGTCCCCCGTCAGCATGACCGTCTTAACGATTCCTTCCCGCCGAAGGGCTTCCATGATGTTCCGTGCTTCCGGTCTCAGCGGATCTGAAATACCGATCGCCGCGCAGAGAACACCTCCGATCCCGAAATAAAGCCAGGAAACGGATTCCGGCAGAGAGTGGAATCTCTCCCGATCTTCCGGACGGATTCTCACACCTTCATCTTCAAAAACAAAATGAGAACTGCCTATGATAGCCCGTCTTCCGTTAATCCTTGTCGCAATTCCATGGGCGACAACATACTCTACTTCACTGTGCATCTCGCGATGGGAAAGTCCCTGCTCTTTGGCTGCCTTTACGACCGCATTTGCTACAGAATGCGGAAAATGTTCTTCCAGGCATGCTGCCATGCGAAGCATCTCACGCGCGTCTTCCCCGTTAAAAGGCACCACCTCTGCAACAGTAGGACATGCTTTCGTGAGTGTACCGGTCTTGTCGAAGATCACGGTATCCGCCTCGCTGATCTTCTCCATGAAGCGTCCGCCTTTTACAGTGATATGGTGGCCGCCTGCCTCACGCATGGCTGAAAGAACGCTCAGCGGCATGGAAAGCTTCAGCGCGCAGGAAAAGTCCACCATGAGAACAGACACCGCCCTGGTGGTGTTCCGCGTCAGAAGATAAGTGAGAATACTGCCTCCGAGGCACCACGGAACAAGGCTGTCAGCCAGATGGCCCGCTCTGTTCTCCACCCCTGACTTAAGACGTTCCGACTCTTCTATCATACGAACGATCCGGTCGTACCGGTTCTCCCCGGTCGCATGCGTAACGCGAAGTACACAGCTGCCTTCCTCGAGAACAGAACCCGCATACACCGCCGATCCCGGATGCTTCGCGACAGGTACACTCTCTCCGGTCAGCGATGCCTGGTTCAGCATGACATCCCCGCGCTCAAGAATTCCGTCAAGCGGCAGGACGTGTCCCGTATGAACGACGATCCGGTCTCCCGGAGCAATGCTGCCAAGCGGGGTTATCTCCGGAGTCTCGTCGTCTCCGAGTTTCCATACCTGATCCACCTGCAGAGACATGCTTCTTGCCAGATCATCTACAGACTTCTTGTGTGTCCATTCGTCAAGTATTTCGCCTACTCTCAGCAGAAAATTGACCGATCCGGCAGTTGTATAGTCTCCCGTGACAAGCGACGTTCCGATGGCGATGCCGTCAAGTACCTCCACCGTCAGATGCCCTGCCGCAGCAGCTTTTACGCCTTTTATTATTCTCGGACATGTCCTGCAGATTGAAAGCACGCGCCGAAGTGGATTTGGCAGCAGGAAACGCCTTGCGAAGTGTCTGATAACAAGGAAGACCAACTTTTCCTTGTACTCCCGGTTCATTAACCGGCTGCCGGACGGCTGCGGTCCCAGCGACTTTTCCGCGCTCTCATAAGTAAAAGAGGCAAGTGACCCGCAAAGTTTCCTGCGTTCCCCATGATAAACCACCGTTACGCTGCGCGTCCGTTCATGAACCGTTACCCGGTCAACTCCCGGCAATGTTTTGATCCACGCCTCAAGAACGTCCGCCTGCTCTGTGCTCATCGAGCGAACATCCGCCCGAAGACGCATCCTGCCGGGAATGTCATGCAAGATTCGAAATCTCATTTCTCGCTGCTCTCTTCTGCAAATTCGGTTTCATCCGTCTTCGCGAAATCTCCGATGTATTCTGCCTCTTCTTTTCTGCGCTTCTCGTTGATCTGCTTTGCATCTTCAAAAATATCCGAGCAGCCCTCCTGGACGAGTTCCACGTGCTTCATCACCTCATCCTTACAGCGGAGCGTCGCCGCTGTGGCATGAGTATAGACCTTTCTGGCATCCCTGCCGGACAGGACCCGCAGACCCGCAGATCCAAAAAGCGCTCCGCCGATAAACCATGCAACTCTTCCTCCGATAGACATATAAAGCTCCTCCTTATCACGCTGTATTTGTTCTAGCTAACCATGATGCAAAAAAATAAGACACAGGTTAGGTTTTCCTAACTAATGTCTTATTATATTCCTTTTTTCGAATAAATCAAGCTTTAAGCGAAACGGGGTTTACGCTTTACAGTCTCGCTTTTTCGTAATCTGGTTTTTATAAGCTAATCATTTTCCGGTTGATTGGCCGCAACAAGTTCTATCAGGCCAGCGCAGCGCCGAGACCCTTGCACAGTTCTGTTTCCTCATCTCCGGGGGCTTCATTGGCAATTACACTGTCCGCCGCAAGTTCCGCTCCGGCTTCCCGGCAGCGGTCTTCCCAGTCGCGCATCCACTGTCCGTCACCCCATCCGTAAGAGCCGAACAGAGCAATCTTTTTGCCTGCAAGAGCCGGCTCCACATCCGTGAACATCGGATCGAATTCGCTCTCTTCAAGGACCTCGTCACCCATAGCCGGACATCGGAGATCCCTGTCCAGATAATCCGGTCTGTACAGATACACCAAAGCCTTTTTACCATTCCTCCGGAGCATCACAACGCGGATCCCTTTCTCCCGAAGCAGCCTGTTCAGTTGTCTCAGCTCGTCGCAGATGTCCTGCCCGGGTCCTACATTTACCGGAAACATATTTCCTGTTTTCAGGCCTGCCAGCGTCGGTGAACAATGATCGATCAATAATCGTTCCGGCATCCGTTAAAACCTCCCCATATGATTCATTTTCTGCATCCGCAAAATGATTTCACATCTTTACACAGCCGCGCCGCATGCGTGTTCGCTTAAAATATCCTTGAGAGACTTCATAGAACTGGTATGCGACCGTACGATCTTCGTGTTCCCGCGAATTCCGGTCAGTGCACACTTAAGCATTTTGTGGGAAATTGTATGTGTGAACACAATGAGGAGATCCGGTGATCCTATCCTGCTGCTCATATCCGCGCAGGGCTTGCAGAATACCTTGGCCTTGCATCCGTATTTCCGACATGCATTTGTATATTGTCTCTCCATGCACTCATTCCCGCCAAGAATCACTACGCTCATGAATTACCTCCTGCTCTCGGTTAGCTATACCTAACCGACATGTTTATAATTGCCGGCGCACAGCCCGCGCGCCGGTTTGTTGTCACTAACAATATACCTGCTTTTTCATTTCCTGTCAAGCAAATATCATCATTTTCCGCATCTCTCCCTCCAGACTGTCGGTAGGACCTGCGTTTTTCGATGAAGATGATGTTTGCTGCTGATTAAATTCCAGTGGCAGCCTGTCTGAACTTTTCGGCTGCCTTTTATCGGACAAGGGCGGCACCCTTTTCATATACTTTCCTGCACTCCTGCGGGAATACCTTATCATGTCTCTTCTGCTTTGCCTCAGGATTGAACATCGTCCACTGCCAGTCAGTCTTACTGTAATCCTTTAGCTGAAGAGTATCGCCGCTGACAAAAAGTTCTGTCGGTCCCACGAAACGGCTCAACGATTGCTTATAATTCCGCAGCAGACTCCGATACATGAAATCCGGCGCGTTACTGGTCATAATGAGCAGCACGGGAATCTCCCGCTCATTACAGCTCGGCGTTTCACGATTGTAAGTCAGATTCTGAAAAATCAGCCGTTCATAGAGCGCGCGGAAGGACGCCGTCAGTTCTCCGAGATAGTTCGGAGACCCGATGATCAGACCGTCCGCTTCCCGGATTGCGTCCAACACAGGGGTAAGTCCGTCTCTGCAGATACAATGTCCCTTGAACTTCTCCTTCTTGCACCCGAAGCAGGAAATACAGCCGGTATACTTTTTTTCAAGGCGGAACAAATCAAAACGTTCTACCTCCGCACCCATAGATTCCGCTCCTTTTGACGCCTCGGAAATCAGAGTTTCCGTGTTCCAGCCCATCCTGGGTCCGGCATTGACAGCAATAATCCTTTTACCCATAATTGTCTCCTCCGTTTATATCTCTGTACGAAATAGTCCGCATCTGTCACTATAGGGTCATAAGCAAGACTTGAACCCGGTTGTTCTGTCAACAATGCTGTTAATTATCTGCCGGCGGAGCCTCACACGACTGTAGTCGCGAGAATGCGAAGACTACTTTTCTATAAGCGCTAATACTTCTTTCATTGTAATCCCGCTCTCACTCGGTCTGGCAATCACCACAGGGCGTGCCCCCGTCTCCCGGCAGGCTTCCATTTTCTCATCAAACCCTCCGGCCTTGCCGCTGTCCTTTGTGACCATCCACGCGATCTGATACTGGCGTATCGTCGCGGCGTTCATCTCGCGCGAAAACGGTCCGACCATCGCGATTACATTGCGGTAAGGGATACCGGCCTGCTCGCAGGCCGCAATACCAGCCGCCGTCGGCAGCACGCGGACATAGAGCCGGTCTGTCGGGATCTCACGAAAAGTGCCCAGTTCCTTCGACCCCGTTGTCAGAAGTATCCGTCCCTCTGTCTCCGCCAGGTATGCAGCGGCAGAAGATGCTGAGTCTACATAGACAGCATCGCAGTCTGTCCGGTCTGCTTTCAATCCCCGTTCTTCCCGCCCTGCGATTTTCTGTTCCCGAGTCTTCTTCTCTACAGTACTGTGCATATCAGAGTCTTGGAATGTCGTGCCCCTGATTTCTCCGTCATCGTCTGTCCTCAAAAGCCGCACGCAGTGTACGCCGGTCCTTGCCGCGGCAGAGCGAATGTTGGCGGACACCTCCACGGCATAAGGATGGGTCGCATCCACGACAAGGTCATACGGCAAATGCATATCTGCCCGGTCTTCACAGCCCCTGTCTGATCCTTTTTCCGAAAAAAGCCGGACCATTTCCTCCTCGTCCAGCCTTCCTACAATGACCTTTACGCCGTTAATACCAGCCAGTTCATGCGCACCGACGCTCGTCGCAACGCTCACAGTCACGCTGTGCCTGTCTTTATGAAGTTCTGAGATGGCCTGCGCGAGCATGCGGCCTTCGGTCGTCCCGCCAAAAATCAGTATTTTCATGAATCATTCTTTCGATCTACAATTTTGTATACCCGCGGCCGGTCACCATGTACCCGTCCGTGTATATAGTATCGCTGTTGCCTATGAACACGGTCGTAAACATATCGACCTGTTCATATTTCAACTGCCCCAGCGTCATGATTTTGTGTTCCTGCCCCTCCCTGCCGATATTGCGGACCCAGCCGCAGACCGTGTCTGCACTGCGGGATTCAAGCAGAATATCGCAGGCTCTGCCAAGGTAATCCGCCCGTCTCCTGGACGACGGGTTATAGAGGACTGTCACAAAATCTCCCATGGCTGCGGCATGAAGCCTCTTCTCAATGACCGGCCATGGAGTCAGCGCGTCAGACAGCGAGATGACACAGTAGTCGTTCGTGAGCGGAGCACCTAGAACTGCCGCTCCGGAGTTTGCAGCTGTGAGTCCCGGCACAACGACGACCTCGACATCCGGATATTCCGGCAGCAGCTGCAGGATCGGTCCAGCCATGCCGTAGACACCCGCGTCGCCGCTGCAGACCATCGCGCATGTCCTGCCATTTGCCGCATGCGTGAGAGCCAGACGGCAACGGTCGATTTCCTTAGTCATCGGTGTCGTGAAATACTCCTTGTCCGGATATATTTTCCTGACCAGTTCAACATAGACA
>JAFRCB010000349.1 GCA_017404585.1 Lachnospiraceae bacterium | reverse complement strand
GAGAGCTTTCTTGTATCCCTGATCTCTGAGCTGACCGATCGACGGGCGGTTCAAGCCCTCAGCGATTAGCGCAATATTTTTGTGTCCCTGCTCAATCAGGTACTCAACAGCCTTGCAGGAAGCCTGTATGTCATCAACGGCAATGTTGGCGACTTTTTTGTTTTCAGCGGCACTCTCGTTCAGATTTCCTATGGTGCTGAACACATATTTCGCGTTCAGCTGGTCGAGAGCAGTCTGGTCATGCGTGAACGTACCTCCTAAAAAGACGATTCCTTTCACTTTCTGCTCCGTCACAATGGTCTGAGCAGCAGCCACCTCATCGTCATCATTGCCGACGTGCCTAAGGAGTGTCGTATAACGCTTCCTGAGCACGTAGTCCTCCATGATCCTGATCATATCCGCAAAAAACGGATTCGAAATACCTTTCACCAAAAGAGCAATCGAGTTCGTCTCCGTCCGCTTCAGGTTTCTTGCGGAATTATTCGGAGTGAATCCTTTTTCCGCAATAATATCCATGATTTTTTTTCTGGTCTCCGGGTTGATGTCAGGGTGATTGTTGATCGCGCGCGATACCGTCGATACACCGACTCCGCATGCTTTCGCAATATCCTTTATTGTAAGTTCCCCCATCATAAGCCTCCTTGAGCCGAAAATGCTCCTGCATATGCAGTTTCATTTCTTTCTGTCTTATCCCACAAGCCGCTCGCCGTAAACATCTCTGTCAGTCAATAGCGATTTTTCTTCCGGGTTTTTCCGTGTCATACAGAATCGAACCAAAATGACAACCTTTCAGGAGATTATCTCCGCGCACCGAAGGATCATCGGCTCCCCTGTACATGAGATCATCTGATGTCTTACCCTGACCTTCTTCCCGCTGATCAGCTCGTCATATATACCGTCAGTGAGCTTTGTGCGCAGCACTCCCGGGAGGCCGGTGACAGCAAATACACCTGTCACGGTCTTTCCGCCCATCTTTCTCTCCGCGATCAGATACTTCTCAGCCTCCGCCCTCACGCGGCATACTCCCCTGGTATCAAGCTGCCGACGGATGGCGGAAAGCTTCTTTATGAGTTCTGTCAGGTCGACTTCCCAATGGTCCCAGTCAATAGGGTCCTTCTCGAAGAGTTCGGGCAAATGCGACTCGCCGATCTCCTGACCTGCATACAACAGTGCCGTCCCCTTCTCAAAGAATGAGAAAGCGGTCCAGCTCCTCAGCGCGCGGGCATCCGGAATCATATAGTGGGCTCTCGGCTGGTCATGATTCTCAAGAAAACGGAGTTTTACATAGTTGGCAGGGTAAATACCCTCCTGGGCTGAAACCGATTTCGCGTAATCGTCGAGTAATCCCTGTCCGGTCAGATAGTCAGTAAAGCCGTCGAAAATATCATAATCGTAGCAGATATCGAAAGCCTGATAGAGTTCAGAATCCGATGAGGCAGGAATTCCGTTTGCCCTGCAGTCAATGAGGAAACTGCGATGAATCGACTCGGCAAGCCACAGGCATTTCGGATTCACCTCAGCTACCTTTCGTCTTGCCCGAAGCCAGAACTCCAGAGGTATCAGCGAGGCGACGTCACAGCGGAAGCCGTCCACTATACCTGCCCACTTCTTCAATGTGTCGATCTGGTAGTCCCAGAGCTCCTGCTTTCTGTAATCGAGGTCGACGACGTCGTACCATTCGCCGATGCGGTTTCCGAGACTTCCGTCCGATTTGTGATAAAACCATTCCGGGTGGCTGACTGCCAGAACGGAGTCCGGTGATGTGTGATTGTACACAACGTCTATGATTACCTTCATGCCGAAACCATGCGCGTCGCTGACAAGTCTCTTAAGGTCCTCTTCCGTTCCGAAGTCCGGGTTGACAGCCCGAAAGTCCTTGATTGCGTAGGGCGAACCCATCCGACCTTTTCTGCATTTTTCTCCGATCGGGTGAATCGGCATGAGCCAGATTATATCCACTCCGAGATCTTTGATGCGCCGAAGGTCTCTACGCACGCCCTCAAAATTTCCCGCCTTGCTGTAATTTCTCACAAAGACGGAGTACATGACCTGTTGCCTTAAAGCAATATCCGTTGCCGCTGCCATACTTACATCCTTTCAGCAATATCAGTTACACTATTACATTTCAAGTCTCGCGCCCGAGACCTGCCACAGAACCTGTGGCATTCGACATAATTCCATATGGAATCCCTGCGATCGCAAATCAGCCCTTCACCGCGCCGCTCATGACACCCTCGATGATGTATTTCTGAGCGAAGATATAGAAGATAACGATCGGGATGATCGCAAGTACGAGGACCGCCATCATTGCGCCCCAGTCGATCTGACCATAGCTCTGCTTCAGGTTCTGGACCGCGATCTGAACTGTTTTATACTTGTTTACATTAAGAACCAGCGACGGGAGCAGGTAGTCGTTCCAGATCCACATCGCGTCCAGGATCGCGACCGTGATAGCGGTCGGCTTCATGATTGGGAATACGACCTGGAAATATGTCTGGATCGGTGTGCAGCCGTCGATCATCGCGGCCTCCTCGATCTCGAGCGGGATGCTCTTTACGAATCCCGTGAACATGAATATGGCCAGGCCGGCTCCGAATCCCAGATAGACCACTACGATTCCGACCGGGTTGGACAGATGCAGCATGTTCGCGAACTTGGACAGTGTGAACATGACCATCTGGAACGGTACGATCATGGAGAAGAGGCAGAGCAGGTAGATTACATTTGTTGCCGCATTGTGAACGCGGGTGAT
>JAFRCB010000348.1 GCA_017404585.1 Lachnospiraceae bacterium | reverse complement strand
GGACACTCTGGAAGGCTGCATTTCCACCTTCAATGCTGACTTTTCCAATCTCGAACTTGTCAATGTCCTCGATGAGGTCCATATGAAGCACGTCGATCGTCCCCGGTACAAAGAGCGCGTCCTCCACAGACGCACATGTGTTAAATTTCAGATCCGGACGTCCGACAAATGTCGCAGCCTGTTTCAGGGCTTTGACATCACCGACGACCAGCGGTCTGCATCGATCATACAGCGAACTGTCCGCCAACGCCTTAACGGTGATCTCGGGGCCATTACCGGCGGGGTCGCCCATCGTAATTCCAACAATTGGTTTATAACTCATACTTTGTCACCTCATATTCTTAATGCATGCCCTTATCTGCGTTCTCTTTCAGGACCTTCTTCAGCGCCTCGATGCCCTCCTCGGGGATCTGGTTGAACGGAGCCCGGCATTTGCCGACATTGTAGCCGAGCAGGGCTGCAGCAGTTTTGATCACAGTGTTCGGATTTCCGTACTTGAAGCATCCGCGGAGGCTCTGAATGCTCTCATTCATCTTCTTTGCCTCCTCGATTTTTCCTTCCATGAAAAGGTCATAGATGGAAGCCATTGTATGCGGATATACATTGGCGCAGCCGGCGATGCCACCGTTGCCGCCTGCAAGCAGCGTCCAGATGATCAGCTGGTCATTGCCTGAAAGCATGGAGAAGTTGGGATCCGAGGCGCGGCCCTGGTCAATATATCCGAGAATATTAGTAAAATTTCCGCTTGAATCCTTGGCGCCTACGATGTTTTCAATCGCGGCAAGACGTCCGACTGTTGCCGGGGCAAGCGCATTGCCTGTACGGGCCGGAATATTATAAAGCACTATCGGCATATCCACAGCCGCAGCTACCGTGCTGTAATGTGTATAGAGTTCCTCCTGACTTGCCGCCGCAAAGCTCGGAACGATCAGAGACAGGACGTCAGCGCCGACATCCATCGCCATCTGGCTCTGCTCGATCGTCTCTTTCGTGGAAATGCATCCGGTCCCTGCGTATACAGGAACTCGACCGTTGCACTCCTCGACTACCGTCTCAAGTACCAGCTGCTTCTCTTTTCCGCTGAGGATATATCCCTCGCCGTTGGTTCCAAAGCAGAACAGGGCATGACAGCCGTTGTCAATCATACGATTGACCTGGTTGCGAAGCTCCGCTACATTGATGGACTCATCATCGTTCATCGGTGTAAGAATAGGTGGGATGATACCCCTGATTTCGACCTGCTTCATTGTACACTCCTTTCTCTATAAGAAAACTCAGGTTCAGCGCTCTGTGATTACGCTGCCTGACATTGCAATTTACATCACACTGAGGTAAATAGCTCTTGCATCCTCCGGTGTCACTTCGCGCATATTATTAACAAGGAGACGCTGCTGCTGCATGCCGGCCTCCACCAACCAATCCAGATCGTCCTCCGGCACATTGAATTCCTTAAGGCTCGTCGGAATTTCAAGGTGGGCGACAATCTTCTCCATCGTGGAGATTACCCAGGCGGATTTTTCTTCCACTGTCTTCGCAGTCTTCACCTCATCCTTGCAGGCGCGGTCATAAACGTCAGCCAGACGCTCGCGGATGACCGGCTCATTGAAGTGCATTACCGGGACTAAAAGCATTGCGTTGGATACACCGTGGGCAATGTGATATTTGCCGCCGAGAGGATAGCTCAGAGCATGTACTGCTGTCGTGCCTGATGCAGTTATTGCAAGACCCGCGTAGAATGCAGCGATCTGCATCATTGTCTTAGCTTCCATAGCCTCTTTGTCGTCACAGGCAGCGATAATATTGTTGATAATAAGGTCTGCCGCATGAAGAGCAAATGTATCAGAGAGTGGATTCGCCTTGTTGGATGTATAGCACTCCACAGCATGGCAGAGAGCATCAACTCCGGTGGCGGCCGCAATCTTGCGCGGGAGATTCTTGATCATTCGGGCATCCAGAATGACATAGTCCGCGATCATGTTGTCATTGACAATACCAATCTTTACTTCCTTCTCCGGAACGCCAACGATCGCATTTGGTGTCACTTCGGCTCCTGTACCTGCCGTTGTAGGAATCAGGATAATCGGAACACACTTCTGGGCAATCTTCGGTGTATCAAGAAGCTGCTTCACGCCATAGGCATCTGTCACGAGAACACTTGCGAGCTTGGCCGCATCCATAACGCTGCCACCGCCACAGGCAACGATGATATCCGCACCATCGACCTTGAACTGATCGATCATTTTCTGTACAGCCTGATAGCTCGGCTCTGCCGGCAGGTCATCGAGCACATAATACTCAACGCCGGCTGCCTCAACCGCTTTTTTCGGCAATTCGAAAAGCCCGGCTCCTTCAATGCCCCTATCGGTAAACATGGCTACCTTTTTGACATTTGCTGTTTTCAGAATTTCCGTGATGTTATCCATCGCGTTTTCACCACTGTAAACTGCACGCGGCATTTTCAAATTGTACATCGTCAACATTTTCCGTCCCTCCTGTTATGATTTATAAATATTACTTTTTGTGCTGTTTTTATGTTACTTTGCAATCATATTCGCGATCTTGATCATCAGGTTGGCGCTTCCGAAACCGCCGGACTTGGTGATGACATACCGCGTATTGCCCTCATAACTGAACTTTGAGAGTACGATTCCGGACTCAACCTCACAGATCGGCTCCAATGTATTGACATCCATATAGCGCATGCATTGAAGCAGCGTGTCACCGCCGGTAATCAGCATGGTCCCAAGGCTCGGACAATCGAAAATCGACTGCACGATATGGCCAATGGACCTCGATATTCCAAGTCGGACATCGTCAAGTCCCAGATCGTGAGATTTTGCGTACTCCCTGGTCTGAGCATTTCCTATTCCCTCGTCATTGGAATCGATGATGCACCGTGGATTATTCGAGAGCATCTGACGTATGGTCTCAATATCCCGACTTCCCTTCTCCGACTCCCAATAGTCTTTGCCAAGTTTCTGTTCGGGAGAAAGATGGTAGCGGATAAAGCCTTTCTTTTCCGCGTTGCCCAGCTGTGTAAGGGTTATCGGGTTTACGCTTCCACACACGATAAGAAGCCTCGGGTCAAGCGGCGGCATTGTGCAGGGTTCTCTGCCTGCCAGATCAAGTATTTCAGGGAGAATCGATGCAAATCCCGCACACCCCGCCATGATATGCAGCATATCTTTTTCACGAAGAGCTTTCAGGATCATCTGCAGATCCTCTTTTGTCTTACTGTCGAAAATCACGATACCTTCTTCCGAAGGAACTCCGAAGGCATCGGTTGGAACCGGACAGGAATAGCACGGCACCTCGCTCTGCAGGGCAATCAACTTGGAAACAATGGATTCCGTTACCGGCTCGAAGGGATCCGTGCCGAATACACTGTCAGCCACTGCGATTCCGCTGATGAGATATTCCCCATGTTCCGTTGTGCGTCCGATCTGAGGGAATGACGGTATGAATGGGAGCTGAGCTTCACCACTCGCCCGAAGAATCGCGGTAAGTTCAGAGCCCACGTTTCCGCGCAGGGCCGAATCCGTCTTCTTGAATATGTGCGGAATTCCTTCCTTGATTGCTGCCCCGGTAATAGCAGAAACAATCTCGTAAGCAGTCTCACATGGCAGGTGTCTCGTCTCTGCATCGATTACGAGAACATCACACGCAGTAAAATCCTCCTGCATGATGGCAGCATCACCGACGACCACCCTGGTTTTAACACCGCACGCAGCGAATTGAACCCCGGTATCGAGTGCACCGGTAAAATCATCCGCAATAATCAGAAGCTGAATCATACCAATCTCCTTGTCATCCTTCATTTGTGTGTTCACGATTGTTATTATAATT
>JAFRCB010000347.1 GCA_017404585.1 Lachnospiraceae bacterium | reverse complement strand
CCGCACAATTCGGCGATGCCGGGAGTCTTCGCAAAGACATGCCTGTTGCCGGGAGATCCGATGAGAGCGATATTTATAGCTGAAAACTTTCTTGAAATCGCACGCCTTGTGAACGGTGTCCGGAACATCCTCGGGTATACGGGAACGTATAAGGGAAAAGAAGTTTCCGTTATGGGAACCGGGATGGGAATGCCTTCCATAGGCATTTACTCATTTGAACTTTTTAATTACTACGGATGCGAGAACCTGATCCGTATCGGTTCGGCAGGTTCGATCAATGAGAATGTTCACATCAACGACATCGTGGTGGCTGAGGGTGCAAGCACGACCTCGGCATGGCAGGATCAGTACTGCCTGAACGGACATTTTTCGGCGATCGCGTCCTGGGACCTTCTCTATAGATGTGCAAATACAGCAGAGCGCCTCGGCACGGATATCGTAGTAGGCAACGTCCTGTCCGAGGATGTATTCTACAACATGGACAGAGACGTTCCCGAAATATGGGGCAAGATGGGCATCATCTGCCTCGAGATGGAGGCAGCCGCCCTCTATATGAACGCTGCCCGCTGGAATAAGAAAGCTCTCGCCATTTTCACGATCTCCGATGAGATCTATTCCGGCAGGGAACTGAGTGCCGAGGACCGTCAGAAGAGCTTTACGAAGATGATGGAGCTTGCGCTGGAGACAGCTGTCTAATTCGTTTGCTGCCTGTCAACGGCAGAGAGGTTCCATATGAACGAACAGATAAAAAAGGATATGATTGCCGAAGCATTCAAAATGCTTGAGTATTCGTATGCCCCTTACAGTCATTTTAAAGTCGGAGCGGCTCTTTTGAGTGCAAATGGTATGTTGTACGGAGGATGCAACGTCGAAAACGCCGCTTACGGACCGTCTAACTGCGCGGAGAGGACTGCGGTCTTTCGCGCAGTCGCCTGCGGCGAGCGTGATTTTTCAGCAATCTGTGTCGTCGGCGGAAAAGAAGGCGAAGTCACGGATTTCTGTCCGCCCTGCGGCGTCTGCCGTCAGGTACTCAGGGAATTCTGTGATCCGGATACCTTCACAGTGATACTGGCCAAATCTCCCGAAGAAACAAAAGAGCTCACTCTGGGTGAGCTGCTTCCGTTCGGGTTCGGCAGAGAGACATTGGAGAATTAGATTATCTGATGAGCGGAGATCTGATCTCCAGCGCGGCGGCGATCTCATTCCAATCGTCTGCGACGGAGGAGGGGACCTCGATGAGGTCCCTGTTCTTATAGGCCGCGGTTATATTGCCCGCGTAGGTGCGGGCAGTGCCCTCATTTTCTAATGAGGGATCGGTGCCGTACGGGGTCGGGATCACCGCATCGCAGGTCTTCTTCACGAATTCAATAAGGAGCGGCGAGAGATCTTCACGGTCTCCGAAGTGCCCCGGATCCACAGCGAGAAAGCTGTGGGTTATTTTTGCGTCTGCCATGTCCTCATAGACGGCTTCTCTGGCCACGGCAGCAAGCCCATGGGCGGCTGCTACCTTCTCATAGAGTCTGAGGCGCCGGACCGGTAGAAGACCGCGGACAAGGACCATACCCACTCCTTCGAATGCCGCGGTCTCGCACGCGCATTCCATTGCCAGAAGGCATGTGAGATGAGGTTCGGTGCGTGCGCCGTCGATCATCACTGAACGGCGCTTTTTTCCTGTATGGACCGGCAGCGCTTTCGGATCTATCAGACCGGATGTGACCCGGTCAAAAAGAACAGAGGCAGCCTGATAGTCGGATGATGCCAGTATGATCTCCGACAGGGTCCGTCTTCTTGCGGCATCAAAGTCCAGTTTTGCGAGCAGGGATGTATAGAAATTCCGGAGCTCTCCGGCAGTTATTCTGGTCGTGTTTTCCATAGTCACCTCATGAAACGTGTTATGTCAGCATACCCCGGGCATCGAAAAGCAGGGAGTTTTAGCTATCATATCGCATAATTCGGGGTTAGTAAACAGATCTTTGCGCTGGCCGTATCTGAGGGGCAATACACAGTTTTTAGCGAGGACAGAAGCTGCGGGCACTGCATTTCATTTTTCGATCGGCGATAAGTATTGTTCGCAATTCTACGGAGACGGATTAAATTGTAACATACTTAAAAATTTTTATCTTAAATATAAATTAACTGTTGCATTACACCGCTTTAAAGTGGTAAAATTCCAACAAGTACTTATATTAGGCACTCGAGAGATCATGCGGGTTTCACAATTACAAGGAGTGCTATATAGTAGAGAGGAGCTATTATTATGAGCAAGTATTTCTCGCCGGAGAAGGAGACCGCTTCCCGGGAACAGATCGTTGAATGGCAGAACGCAGGCCTTGTCGACTGCGTCAAGAGAGTGTGGGACAATGTTCCCTACTATCGAAAGAAGATGGAAAAGAAGGGTGTTACCCCCGATGATATAAAAGGTATCGAGGATCTTCACAAGCTTCCGTTCCTCACGAAGGATGACCTTCGCGACGCGTATCCGTACGGCCTTTTAGCCAGACCGCTCTCTGACTGCGTCCGCATCCACAGTACATCGGGAACCACAGGACGACGGGTCGTCGCTTTCTATACACAGAACGATATTGATCTGTGGGATGAGTGCTGCGCGCGCGCACTGACCGCTGCCGGCGCGACAGAAGATGACGTTGTGCAGGTCAGCTATGGCTACGGACTCTTTACGGGCGGTTTCGGCCTCAACGGCGGTTCTCATAAGGTGGGCTGCCTGACGCTGCCCATGTCTTCGGGAAATACGGACCGTCAGATCCAGTTCATGACAGACCTCGGCGCTACAGTTCTGTGCTGCACACCTTCATACGCGGCATACCTGGGCGAATCTATTCATGAGAGAGGGGTCCGCGATATGATCCATCTCAAAGCCGGCATTTTCGGCGCCGAAGCCTGGACGGAAGAAATGCGGCGCGATATTGAGCAGACTCTCGGCATCAAAGCCTATGATATTTACGGCCTTACAGAGATTTCAGGTCCCGGTGTCGCGTTTGAGTGCGAAAATCAGAACGGCATGCATATCAACGAGGACTATTTTATTGTCGAAGTCATTGATCCAAAGACAGGGGAAGTGCTCCCGGACGGAGAGAAGGGCGAGCTCGTATTTACTGCATTTGCCAAAGAAGCGTTCCCGCTTCTCCGCTATCGCACAAAAGATATCTGCATCCTGTCCAGAGAGAAGTGCTCCTGCGGACGTACATTTGTAAAGATGACGAAGCCGCTCGGCCGCTCTGACGACATGCTTATTGTCAAGGGCGTCAATGTATTCCCGTCACAGATCGAGACTGTCCTTCTGAACCATGGCTATGCAGCCAACTATCAGATCATCGTGGATCGTCATAAGAACAGCGATTCGCTGGAAGTCCGCGTGGAAATGACTCCGGAGATGTTCTCCGATGAGCTGTCCAAGGTCTCCGCAAAGGAGAGAGAGCTTGTTGCCGGTCTCAAGTCCATGCTGGGCATCCATGCGGACGACAAGCTTGTCACTCCGAAGAGCATCGTCCGCTACGCATGAAAAGCGGTCCGCGTTATTGAAAAACGCAACCTTTAGAAAGGATAATAATTACACACACCATTTAAGGATGTAAATACTATGACGACAAAGCAGATTTCTGTATTTCTTGAAAACAGACCGGGAACGCTTGCCGAATTCTGCAAAGTCCTGCAGAAGAATAATATCGATATGCGGGCCATGTGTGTTGCTGACGCAATGGATTTCGGTATTGCGCGTGTCATCGTGGATAATGTCTATGAAACAGTTACAGTCCTGAAGGATGAGGGATATGTGTGCCAGATCACCAAGGTCCTGACCGTCGAGATGGAAGACAGGCCGGG
>JAFRCB010000004.1 GCA_017404585.1 Lachnospiraceae bacterium | reverse complement strand
GCCATAGGACTCCTTCGAACTGAATATTTATTGGCAAAGTATACACCACTTAAGTGCAAATGCCAAATGCTTCTTGAGCCCGGAAAGATATGAATAGTTCAGGCAAGCTGTTCATGCAGTTCGTATCCGGCAACAAAGCATTTATATCATTTAAGAAAGGATGATATTTGTGCCGGAATGCAATATTTCCACGCAGAATGTCTGAACTGTTGCAGGTGTATCGCAACAGTTTTTGTTTGCAGCAAAAATGTGATTTACGACATGGATTATTCGTGTTAAGATTGGTAGGCGTGAGTGTATCGCGATAATTTCTATAAGTGAGGATAGTATGCCATTACTTGCCAATTTCCACACGCACACCACATTCTGCGACGGTAAAAACTCTGCGGAAGAGATGGTGCGGCAGGCCATATCGCTGGGCTTTACCCAGCTGGGCTTTTCCGGCCACATGGATCCGGACATCCACATGGACATTCAAGCGTATTTTTCAGAGATCCGCAGGCTGGCAGATATCTACAGCGACAGAATAGAGATCCTCTGCGGCGTTGAACTTGACAATATGTATGATCCGGACTGCGCGGACGGTGCGGACTATCTCATCGGCTCAACCCACTTCCTCGATGTGCAGTCTGAGATTCCGATGTCAGTCGACAATACAGAAGAATATATGGCGCATCTTGCAAATAGATTCTTCGGCGGAGATTACTACGAACTCGCGAAAGATTACTATGAACTGGAAGCGCAGGTCTATGACCGTACACATTGTGATCTGATCGGTCACTTCGATCTCGTGACACGCTTTAACGATGAGATGCATTTTCTGGATGAAAATGAACCCCGCTACTGGATTCCGGCTCTCACAGCCATGGAACATCTGGTACGGCAGGGCATCCCGTTCGAGATCAACTGCGGTGCCGTGAACCGGAATCGGAAGAGAGAACTTTATCCGAACAGATTCCTTCTCCGCCATCTTCGTGAGTTCGGCGGCGAGATATTCATAAACTCCGATGCACACCAGAGAGAGCTTCTGGACGGCGGTTTTGACATTGCGGTGAGGACCGCCATCGAGTGCGGATTTACTCACGTCAATATCTTCACAAAAGAGGGGTCAGGAAAGCTTCACACGAAGCAGCTTGCCCTTGACACACTTTGATCTGATCTCTGACGCAGGATCCTCACGATTTTAGACCGTGAGATGAGTGCGCTGATTGAAACTGATGCAGAAAGGCGGTTCCCATGGCAAGAATTGCAACTGTAGCGAGAAAGACAAAAGAGACTGATATCAGGGTCACCATCAATCTTGACGGGACCGGCATTTGCAACATCGATACGGGGATAGGGTTCTTTGACCATATGCTGAATGGATTTGCAAGACACGGAATGTTCGATCTTGAACTATCCTGTGACGGAGACACTTTTGTGGACTCCCACCACACGATTGAAGACTGCGGCATCGTGCTCGGCGAGGCCATCAGGCAGGCGGCCGGCGATAAGGCGGGCATCCGCCGCTTCGGCAGCTTTATCCTTCCGATGGATGAGACTCTTGTTCTCTGCGCTGTTGATCTGTCCGGCAGACCGTATCTGAATTATAAGGTCGACTTTACTGTTCCGCGCCTTGGAACGATGGACATGGAGATGGTCCGGGAGTTCTTCTACGCGGTGTCCTACTCGGCAGCCATGAATCTACATGTGAAAATGCTGGACGGCCTGAATAATCACCACATCGCCGAGGCCTGCTTCAAGGCATTCGGCAAGGCCCTCGACGAGGCGACTTCCTACGATCCGAGGCTGGGAGGCCAGGTTTGGTCGACCAAGGGGAGCCTGTGATTTTTCGGCTGACTGTCTGCTGCCCATGAATATGTTGAGTTTGGGGTTGTTGCTTGTGCGACAACCTCTTTTTTGACTTTACAGCTGCTAAGATTTCCGGCAGAGGCAGCAAGATCCTGCATCCTGCGGCATGTTTGCTGCCTTTGGTCTTGGTCGGTTTCATCGGGTCCTTGGCAGAGGCAGCAAAATCCTGCTTCTGAGGTGAGATTGCTGCCTTTGACCAAAATGAGTTTCATCGGGTCCTTGGCAGAGGCAGCAAAATCCTCACCCTGAGGCATGTTTGCTGCCTTTGACCAAAATGAGTTTCATCGGGTCCTTGGCAGAGGCAGCAAAATCCTGCTCCCTGCGGCATGTTTGCTGCCTTTGGCCAAAGTGAGTTTCATCGGGTCACTGGCAGAAGCAGCAAAATCCTGCTCCCTGAGGCAAACTAGCTGCCTTTGACCAAAGTGAGTTTCATCAGACTCACGTAAGCTTCACTTGTGCAGTCAAAAGTGGTATTCTTAGAAAGTGATAGTTATGAGAGTGGAATTCAGTAATCCTGAGTTCCAATATCAGAGAGGAATTTTCAATGAAACGATTTATATCCCTTTTAATAGTCTTTGCCGTCATGCTCACGACCGCATGCGGGAGTAAACAGGTTACCGTCGCCCCGGAATGCACGACAAAAATTCATTTTATATGCATCAGCAAGGACAATGCCGCCATGGACTGCATACTGCTCGAGAGCGCAGGCCGCTTCGGGCTCGTTGATTGCGGCTACTGGGACCAGCGCGAGCAGATCACGGATTCCATGAGGGCTCTGGGAGTGACCAAAGACAATCTGGAGTTCATTATCGGGACCCATGCGCACGCCGATCACATAGGTGCAATGAATTATCTTGTCCAGAATTATAATGTGGAGCGCATTTACCTCATGCCATTCTCTGCAGACTGTCTCACGGAGCCGGAAGAGTGGTACGATGAGTCCTGGGACAATGTGATGAAGACCGCGGATGAGAAAGGCCTCATTGTCGTCGACACCTTCGAGGAGGGTGCGAGCGAGACCCCGTGGCTGGCTGAGTCGGATGAGAGCAATCTCTCCGGCACCGCTGAGATGGATGAGAGCGATCTTCCCGGCAAAGCTGAGACGAAGAAGGACAATCAATCCGCCGCTGACAGCGCTCAGGCTTTGGACAAGGCCGGCACAGAGAAGAAATCCGATGACCCGAGTGAGGTTATAAAGATCATGAACGGGCAGCGGGTCAAAGGACGCGGAAAGGCAGGCAACCACTATACAGCAAGCCCGCACATTACTTTCGGTGATGCAGAGCTGGATATCCTGAACTACTCGCAGGACTATCTGACAGAGAAGGTGGTGAATGCCAATGATGCCTCTCTCGTCGTCAAAGTCACCGCCGGCGGCCACACCGCACTTCTTTGCGGTGACGTCTCCAACGCGGGACCGAGGGGAAAAGACCCCGGCTACGATGAGAAGGCCGTTGCCAATCTTGTCGGCCACGTCGATATTCTGCATTTGCCCCACCATGGCTACGGTTGGTATGACACGAATATCCCGGAGGATCTTAAAAAGTTCGATGCCGACCATATCGTCCAGACAGGAGCTACGAGCATGCTCTTTACGGAGAAGCCGAACACATATGATGAGGTTATCCGCGAGGTCAAAAAGGGAGCCACATATGGCTCGACGTTCTGGTATGACCGCCGGGTCATGGGCGGCGACGGCCTCTACGCGATCACGTATAACATGAGCGATCTCACGTCCAACATTCCCGCAGATGTCAGCATTCTTGCTGTGAACAGAGACGGAAAGAGTATCATGTTCAAAGCCGGCCGCCTGGCTGAGTACAATTATGACGACAAGACGTATCTCTCCAACGGCATCCGAAACGATTACGGGACTCAGGAGATTGACGGAATCACCTACGAGCTCGACAATAACGGCAGGATCATCGGTGTGTCAGACGCGGAATAAATTTGGTCTTTTCGGCTTGAAAACAGCTGTCACATTTTTGTGATTAAGTCGTATTAGATTTCAAAGACGTCGGTTGATCCGCGCAGCCAAAGAGAGAGAATGATACAGGTGGTCACATGATTGATGAGTATGTAGTATCGGAAGGCAGGAAGCTGCGCATGGGGATCACGACCGGGACCTGCGCCGCTCTGGCTGCCCAGGGTGCGGTCCGGATGCTCCTCACAGGCAGGGAAGTGACCGAAGCCTGCCTTGTCACCCCCAAGGGGATCCGGGTCACAGAGCCGCTCCTCGATATTTCGATCAGCGACGGGGCTGCATCCTGCGCTGTGCGCAAGGACGCAGGCGATGACAAAGACGCGACCGACGGGATGCTGATTTATGCCCGCGCGTCTATATCAGATACGGATGCTGCAGAGTGTACAAATGCAGCCGGCCGCATATCTGTTATCGGCGCAAGTGCAAATGCAGCCGGTCACATATCTGTTATCGGCGGATGTACAAATGCAGCCGGCCGCATATCTATCGTCGGCGGAGACGGCATTGGTCGTGTCACCCTGCCCGGCCTTGATCAGCCGGTCGGGGAAGCCGCAATCAATACGGTCCCGAGGAAGATGATCCGAGAGGCGGCTGCTGACGCTGCCAATGCCCTCGGCTATGAAGGTCCGATTGAAATCACCGTCTACGCGCCGGAAGGGCGGAAAATCGCGGAGAAGACGTTCAACCCGAGACTCGGCATTGAGGGTGGTATCTCCATCCTCGGCACGAGCGGGATCGTAGAACCCATGAGTCTTTCGGCTTTAAAATCATCCATCGCTGTGGAAATCAGGCAGAAAGCTGCAATGGGACAAAGGAGACTCATTCTGACTCCCGGTAATTACGGTATGGCTTACATTACCGGCTGGGCCGCGGAGAGTGGGATAGACAGACTGAATGTGCCGGTCGTGACCTGCTCAAACTTCATCGGCGACGCGCTTGATGAGGCGGGAGCGGCAGGCTTTGAGGACATTCTCATCGTCGGTCATATCGGAAAGCTGGTGAAGCTTGCGGGCGGCGTCATGAACACGCACAGCAGGATTGCTGACTGCCGCACGGAGATCATCACTGCCCACGCGGCGGTATGCGGGGCAGACAGAGAGATCTGCCGTGAACTTATGAGGGCAGCGACGACGGACGCATGTATAGAGATCCTGAAAAATAGCGGACTCTTTGAGGAGACGACGGAGTCGATTATCACTGCGGTCTCGGAACATTTGAATTACCGCGCACAGGGTCAGTACAGAGTCGGGGCGGTCATCTTTTCCAATGTATATGGTTTTATCGGGGAGACGCAGGATGCCGGGAAGATCATTGATGAATGGAGATTGTGATTTCACGAGGTCAGTTCGAATCGCAGCGTGCCCCGGATTTCTAATCAGGGTGAGCCTTGAATGTAAAAAGGTCGGAGAATAGTATGGTACATTTTGTCGGTGCGGGGCCGGGCGCCCCGGACCTTATCACTATAAGGGGCGCAGAGCTCCTCAAAAAAGCGGATGTTGTCATTTATGCGGGAAGTCTTGTGAACCCCGCTTTGCTCGGTCTCGTCAGAGATGGCGCGAGCATATATAACAGCGCGGAGATGACGCTGGAGGAAGTCATTGACCGGATCAGGGAGGCTGAGGAAAGAGGGCAGACAACTGTCCGGCTCCACACCGGAGACCCATGTCTTTACGGGGCTATCCGCGAGCAGATGGACCTGCTGGCGGAAGCCGGCATTTGCTGCGACGAAACGCCCGGTGTCTCGAGCTTCTGTGGAGCCGCAGCTGCCATCGGGGCTGAGTACACCCTGCCCGGTAT
>JAFRCB010000346.1 GCA_017404585.1 Lachnospiraceae bacterium | reverse complement strand
GCTGACCATCTGATATGAGCGAATGTTGTCGTCGCCCTTTTGTGCAAATGAGGTTTCAATCCCAAGTGCGAACCTCTTCACATTTGCAAATTTCTCTCCATAGAGCCTGCACAGCTCACGAAAATCGTCCGCTCCTGCCCGCTTTCGGTCCGCATATGGAGGCCTGGCCGACTTTGGCTGCGCTGCCTCCGCATCTTCCACCGGATTATCCGGATTCTCGATCACGAACTCGATCCCACCTGAGCAGTAGGTGCTTTCCGCCTTCAGACACTTTGCAAATGTCCCCCCGTCAAACACCTTCCCCCTCACCGCAAGCCTTCCGTTCCCGAAGCTGCTCTCACCCGGCCGCGTGACGTTCTGCCAGTCGTAAGCATATCCGGGAAGAAAGCTCAGACTAAGCGCGAGCAACATAGTAAGCAGCGAGGCACCCCCGCTGCTCACATCCACTTTGTGGTATTTTTTCAATTGAAGCTGCAGGGAATCGATGTCCCCGAACTTATCTATACTAATACTATTGACCATACTACCATGTATACCATGTCAAGAGTGCGGCTGACACAAATCAAAATCAAAGCTCCCCGCTCCACTGCATTCAGCTCAAATAGTCAGAGACGTGTAACCGCCTGCTGCTCTCCTGACCGCTCTCAATTTTTACGAGATCCCAATCAGCGATATTCCTTTGGAGCGGCCGCCGTTGATGTCGGATAACATTTGCATAATTGTCTTGCACGGGCCGACCACGGTGCCGTCGCAATAGACATTGTGCGCGTAATATCCGTCCTTCTCGCGGGTCACGCAGACGGTGTGGACCTTCTGCATTATGTCCTCGCCGTCGTTGTACAGGGTCAGGATCGAAACATCGTTGACCGCCGCGACACTGTCGAACAGCTCGATGTGGGTGACAAGCTCCGTCTCGTAGCCGCACTCCTCGAAGAATTCCGAAATTGCCTTCGGGGCAGTTCCGAAACCGCCGAGCAGGATCATGCCGTCCCTCTCAAAGCGATCGATGAGCTTCGGGTAATTGACTTGCCGCCCGGTGAGAGTCCTGAGCGCGTTTCCGGCTGCAAATACCTCACATCCCGCGTACGCCATTGTCACCTTCCCGAATTTCATGTCCGTGTAATTCTTCTGATCTTCAACGAGTCCGTGTGCCCGCCTGATGGAATCCCGGTGGTTCCTGATTGCAAATCTATTATTCGCGTAGTTCGATCTCAGCAGTCCATGCATATTTTTCTCTCCTCTGCGCATTGCGTCAAGAGTCCCAAGAACTGTGCGGTTCCCTACATGTTTGGGTATGAATTCCCTTATCATTTTAGTCCTCTACCGGCAAGGAGTGTCCGTTACCGGCACTTGCTTGCCTCTCCCTGCTGCCTGCTTTCATGTTCTGTCGATATCTGCTTCTGTAGCACGCTGCTGTCTGCTTTATTCTGCCGGCTTATATGCAGGCATCAGCTGCAGCTTGTGCAGATTCAATCTGTGCATTCTGTCAATCTTTGCCTTAGTTGCTTCATCTTCGCACTCGCCGGTCAAAATATAGTGGTCGAGCACTGCGTACGTGAAGCCGATCTTGTCCTCGTCCGTCATGCCGGACAGACCGTCGCTCGGAGCCTTCTTTGTCAGTCTCTCCGGGATACCCAGCACCTCGCCGATCTGGATGACTTCATGGACCAGAAGGTTGGACAGCGGGCTGAAATCGCCGGCTGCATCGCCGAA
Organism: Lachnospiraceae bacterium; assembly: GCA_017404585.1. GTDB lineage: Bacteria > Bacillota > Clostridia > Lachnospirales > Lachnospiraceae > Chordicoccus. The sequence goes on along the minus strand of JAFRCB010000346.1, from coordinate 1,297 downwards.
CTTCGTGGAGTAACCGATGTAGTCTTCGGAGCGGTTGCAGGTGTTGGCAACGCGGCCGCCGTTCGGGCAGGCCTGTCCTATGGCGTACAGAGTGCTCATGCGAAGGCGCGGCGGAAGGTTGATCTCGGAGTCGCGGGACAGCTTTGTTATGCCGCCGGGCTGCTCGGCCGCCAGGGCTTCGTTGATCGCGCCGAACATTCCGTCAAATCCGGCCTTAATATTGACCGTGACACTCTGAATACCGAGCAGGTCAACAATTTCCTGCGAATCGCTTATGTCACTCTGGATTCCGTTGGGCATCATGACGCCGATGACCCGGTCCTTCCCGAGCGCTTCTTTAAGCAGTGCTGCCGTTACGCTCGAATCCTTTCCGCCGGAGATGCCGACGATGGCGCTGCAGGTGGGGCCATTTGCAGCAAAATAATCACGGATCCACTGTACAATTTCATCTTTAGTCTTTACCGGATCTTTTAACATAGTTCCCTCCTCGTTTTTGTATCTTGCTGAGCATCTTCATGTCAGCCTCATTCTCAGGGAACGCTCTCCTGAGATATTCATGGTAAATCAATTTTGAATACCCAAACCACAGTGCTGTGCTGTCAGCAGATTCACAGACCAAACACCTTATGAATCACATCCACGATCCCGTCGTGGTCATTGTCCGCCACGACCAGATCGCAGATTTCCTTGACTTCCGGCTTTGCGTTTCCCATAGCGACGGCAAGTCCTGCAAATCCAAGTACTTCCAGATCATTCTCCGCATCCCCTACGGCAACGGTCTCCTCGGGTGAAATGTGCAGGTACTCGCAAAGGCGTCTGAGACCAAGCTCCTTTGTCGTGCCTTTCGGTGAGACTTCAAGAGCGGTCTTTTCGGAATAGACGAGCTGCACATCTTCCTTTTCTAATATACTCCGCGAGACCACACGGTCCTCCGGCCGCCGATGATACATGCAGACTTTCAAAACTTCATAGCTGTGGTCCGTGATGTAGGAGTCGAAGTCGGTGGTGTGGAGGCAGACATTTGCAAACATAGGCTGGTAAACCCCCATCGAATACTCCGCCATCCGCGGGATGTCGGACGGGTCGACGACCGAGCCGGTGATGGTGTGCAGATGGAACATGCCGTTCGCTTTCCGGGTGAGCTCCAGGGCCTGGCGCACGTACCGCTCGTCCAGAGTGATCGTGTAAATCGGACGGGCAAAGTCATGTGTGTCATACTGTCTCGTGCCGCTATTCAGGATTGCATACCGAACGCCGGTCAGATGTTCATCATAGTCGCGAATTTCCGCGAGGTTGC
>JAFRCB010000345.1 GCA_017404585.1 Lachnospiraceae bacterium | reverse complement strand
TGCAAGGGTAAAGTGATTGGTGGGGGTTCGATCCCCCTATGCTCTTCTACGAATTGAAAAGGAGAGGCCAATGGCCTCTTCTTTTCAATGGTGGAGCATAGGGGGATCAAATTCTCAAGCTATTGCTGAACACGTTGAAATGAAAGGAGGATAGCACGCCATCTTTTTCCATCCAACCACTCACTCGTACTGGTTGCATTATGGTTATTCGGTTATACTGTACGGCATTTTCTGCCCATAGTTTAGCTTGAATGCCACCACCAGTCATAGCCTTTTTTTGCCAGCGGTCCCCTCAGCATCCACTCATCTCTGTTGATATCATGAATATTAGCCATGTCAGTCTCCTTTTCCCAGTCTTATTCCAATTCCCCTGTTCCATTTATCATAAGCATAAAACATGCCTTATGCCTTATCTCTCATCTTTGATCAGTGCGGATACCGAGATACAGGCTATTATTATCGCCGCTCCGGCTATTCCGGCTGCAGATAGTTTTTCTCCGAGAAGTATGAATGAGAACACAGCGGTCATCACCGGATTCAGGCTCTGAAAAAGAGAAACTTCCCTGTCACTTATACTGGTGAGCGCCATATTCTGAAGCAAATAGCCGAGGAAAGTGCAGAGGATAGCCAGATAGAGTATGATCAGCCATGCCTTTGGAGTAGCGGAACCCGCATTGATACCTCCCTCCACCAGCATACTCCCGGCAAAAGCGATCACAGCTGAGCATCCTGCCTGAAGTGCAGTCATGGAGACCGGGTCGACCTGTTCTATGTACTTTCCCGTAAATACAAGTGTAGCTGCTACTAAAGCTGCCGCAAGAAGAGCCATTATCTCGCCTGATCCGAAGCCTGAAAGTCCCCCTCTAACACAAAGCAGGTACATTCCCGGGAGCACCATGATCTGGGCTGCGATATGCTGCCACCTGTATTTCTTCCTGTAAGCAAGGAACGCCAGCGCAGGAGTCATTACAACCGCGAGCGACCTCAGAAATGCGACTGAAGTCGCTTCTGTCATATCCAGGGCTATGTTGTTGAATACGTAGCTCATGCCTATGCAAATGCCGGGTATGAGCCAGCTCTTAAGCGGAACATTTCTGACAGTATTCACTATCCTCTTTCCGAATACCGCGGCGCAGAACAAAAACGCGATCGAATAGCGCACTGTCATCATCGAATAAACAGGAACTATCTCAAACGCGATCTTGGATATCGGATCCCCGAAACCGTATACAAGCGACTGTAATACTATAAGCATACCCGCTTCGAATCCGGATAATCCTCTTTTTGTCCCTTCTCTTCCCTTTTCCATAACATTTTACTCGTCGCCTTCCCACGGCGTCGCGGTAAATGAATAATCCCTTGCTATACCAAGCCCGCTGTTGAGCTCAGGCGCGCATTTATCAAAGAAATTATCTTCGTTTAAATTGAATCTCAGCGTCTGTCCGTCCCCTGCCTGTATGTCTCCGCACACAATTATACTGTACGGCATTTTCTGCCCATAGTTTAGCACGTTATTTTGTTACGATTATTTTATCATATACCAAATATAGCAACAACTATATCAATTGAGCTGTTGGTTTATTCACTTCCTGCAAATGATCTTCCTGCATATATGAATGCCTTATCAAATCAGGATATACGCATATTGCCCGATACCATAGGATGTGCTTCTGTATGCTATTTTCTCTGTAGTAAAACCAATTTCCTCTAACATAGAGATAAATGTCTTATAGTTATTTTTTTGACAGAAAAGAGAAAGAGGCGCGCAGGCAGTTAGTGAATGATTCCCTTCATTTAAGTGTTAATCAGATGTGTAATCAAGTGTAATCAAGAAAAATAGCAATAAAAATCCCTCGAAGCCTTATACTTCAAGGGGTTTGGTTGGTGGAGCATAGGGGGATCGAACCCCTGACCTCGTGATTGCGAACCACGCGCTCTCCCAGCTGAGCTAATGCCCCATGATGTTATTCCTTTTTTCCGTGCCTATAGATTATAACACTATTATCTGGTATATTTAAAGCATGAATACGAAAGAATTGCCATATTTTTATATCAATGAGAACTTTGGCGGAAATCAGAGCTGGTTTTTGGATCCGTGGATGCACATTGGCGGATGCGGCGCGCTGACGATGTGCGATCTGATGATCTACATGGCGCTGTACCGGGATCTGCCGGAAGGCTATCCGTATGACCTCAGTCACCTGTCCAAAAAGGACTATAAGAAGTTCGGTGCGCACATGCGGCCGTATCTTCGTCCACGTGAGGAAGGTATCAAGGATCTTGAAACGTTCATCGAAGGCGCTGAGTTATATCTTGAGTACAGCGAAATCGAAGGAGTCGAGCTGTCTCCTTTTGATGGGCATCATCCGGCTGCTGAAGCCCAAGCGGTCATTCAGGAATCCATCGATGCCGGTCTGCCGGTCCCGATGCTTTTGCTGAAGAATCCGGATCCGCGGTTCGAGTTCTTCGAATGGCACTGGTTCCTGATCGTCGGCTACCGCGACGAAAGCGGCGATTTCCAGATCAAAGTCGCCACATACGGCAAAGAGCACTGGCTCGACTTTGAAGCCTTTTGGGAGACCGGTGAAGAAGAACGCGGCGGTCTCGTCCTGATCCGGGACGATTGCTCATCACTCTGAGTGTACCATCTCTAGTACGTTTTCGCCTCTTCTTCTCCGCGCAGTACGCGCAGCACTCCCTGCGCGAGCGCGAGCATTTCATCTTCACCCGGATAAACGGTGACCGGTGCGATCCAGTTCACCTGTTCTTCGATTGCGGCTGTAGCGATTGGGCTGTGCGCTATGCCGCCAGTCAGGAGGATCTGATCCACCTGCCCTTTCATCGCAATGGACATTGCCGCGATTTCCTTGGAAATCTGGTAATAGAACGCCTCCAGAGCGTTTTGCACGTCGACGTCCCCTTCCGCTGCTTTTTTCAATAGCGTCTGCATGCTGTTCGTGCCGGTGTAGGCCATGAGCCCGCCGGTCCGGGTCAGCATTTTTTTGATGTCTTCTTTGGTCAGGTCGCCGCGGAAGCAGAGGTCGATGACCCCGTCCACCGGAAGGCTTCCCGCCCGCTCCGGTGAAAACGCGCCTTCTCCGCTGACGCAGTCTTCGGTATCGAGAACTTTGCCTTTGACGTGGGCGCCGACGGAGACCCCGCCGCCCATGTGGCAGATCAGCAGATTCAGATCTTCGTACTTCTTCCCGATCGATTCGGCGTAGCGCCTGGCGACGGCTTTCTGGTTCAGCGCGTGCCACACGCACGTGCGCTCGATGAGCGGGTGACCGGAGTATTTTGCTTTTCGCGACAGTTCGTTGACCACCGGCGGATCGACGATGTACGCCGGAACGCCGCCTTCCCGTTCGAGCTCGCTGCCGATCAAAGCCCCCAGATTCGATGCGTGCTGTCCGCTGACACCGATCCGGCTGTCGCGGACCAGGTCGTCATTAACGCGGTACGTGCCGCTCGGCATCTGCCGCAACAGCCCGCCCCGGCAGGCGG
>JAFRCB010000344.1 GCA_017404585.1 Lachnospiraceae bacterium | reverse complement strand
GCTCATCATATTCAGTGCGCAAAGCACTCAGGAAGGAGGGTCCTATGACCGGTTTACCATTAATTTTTGTTTTCATCCTTGCAATCGTGGCGATGATCCTCATGATATCTAAATTTAAGATTCATCCGTTCGTCTCCATCATGTGCATCTCCCTTATCCTCGGCGTGATCGCGGGCATCCCGCTCGTCGACACCACCCTCGAGGATGGGACCGTCCGGAGCGGTCTTGCAAATGTCATCGGCCAAGGCTTCTCAGGCACATTCTCCAGTATAGGTATCGTTATTATACTCGGTGCCCTGATCGGCAGCATTCTTGAGCAGACCGGCGCAGCTTTGAAACTCGCTGACATGGTCATCAATCTTGTCGGAAAGAAGAATCCTGTTCTCGCTATGGAACTCATGGGCTGGGTCGTTTCCATCCCAGTTTTCTGTGACTCCGGTTTCGTCATCCTGAACCCGATCAGAAAAGCTCTTGTATCCAGAACCGGTGCTTCATCGGTCGCGATGTCCATAGGTCTCGGCAGCGGACTTTACATCGCCCACGTATTCATCCCGCCGACACCCGGTCCGATCGCCGCAGCCAACACCCTCGGCATCGGCGACAATCTGCTCCTTGTCATGGGTATGGGTGTTGTGTGCTCGATACTTCCGCTGATTGCGGGGCTTGTATTTGCAAAACAGATCGGTAAATCTGTGAAAGCGGCAGACGAAGCAGATGCCGGCGAAGTCACAAAGTCCTATGAAGAGCTCGTCGCTGAGTACGGCAAGCTTCCGAGCGGCTGGTCAGCACTCGCTCCAATCATCGTTCCGATCATCCTCATGGGTGTCTCTTCGGTGGTCATAATGGCGGGTATGTCCGGCGCGGTCATCAGCCTGCTCAAGTTCCTCGGAACTCCGATTATTGCTCTTGCAGTCGGTACGATCTTTGCGGTAGCACAGCTCTCCGGCGCAGGCAAGTTATCTGATTTCTACGATATCACGAACGACACTCTGAAGACAGTCGGTCCGATCCTCTTCGTCACGGCAGCCGGCGGCGTCCTCGGCAAAGTCATCTCCTCGTCCGATATGGTGAACTACATTACATCCCATGCGGAGATCCTTTCCAAGATGGGCATCTTCTTCCCGTTCATCCTTGCGGCTATCCTGAAGTCCGCACAGGGCAGCTCCACTGTCGCGCTGACAACAACAGCCGGCATCGTTGCCCCGCTTCTTCCGGTACTCGGTCTCGCCAGCCCGATGCGCACGGTCCTCGCCTGCATGGCAATCGGCGCAGGTGCTATGACCGTATCACATGCAAATGATTCCTACTTCTGGGTCGTCACCAACTTCGGCGCGATGACACCCGAGCAGGGCTATAAGACACAGACGATGTGCACACTGGTCATCGGTATCGCAGGCATCCTCGAAGTGTTCCTTCTCTCGCTGTTCCTGCACTGATGTGCCTTTAAATTCAGGTCTCGCGTGCGAGGCCTGGCGCGGGATTCGGGTCAGATCAACAGATATATTTACAAACCGAATCTCTGTGCATATACAGCAGAGCACGGCTGCGCCGTGGTCCGGAGTTACACATTAATTGCAAATATCTAAAAGGAGTTATGTGACATGAAACTACTATTTGCATCCGATTCATTTAAGGGCACACTCTCAAGTGAACAGACCGTAGAGCTTCTTGCAAAAGCAGCTAAGAACGTTTTCGGTGACATCGAGTACAGCGGCGTCGCAGTCGCGGACGGCGGCGAAGGCACGACAGATGCTGTCATCTCCGCTGAGAACGGTGAAAAGATTTACGTCGACGTCCATGGTCCTCTGATGGAGGAGACACGGGCATATTATGGCTGCTTCGGCAAAGACAAAGCTGTCCTCGAGATGGCTGCGGCTTCCGGCCTTCCGATGGTTCCGAATGAACTCAGGAACCCGCTGAACACGACGACCTACGGCACAGGCGAACTCATTCGCGACGCTCTCGACAAGGGCTTCACGGATATCTCCATCGCGATCGGAGGCAGTGCTACAAATGACGGCGGCATGGGTTGTGCCAGAGCCCTCGGCGTCAAGTTCCTCGATGCGGACGGTAACGAGCTCGAAGGCTTCGGCCGTGACCTCGAGAAGGTAGTCAAGATCGACGCTTCCGGCATTGACCCGCGCGTCAAGGATGCAAAGATCACAGTTATGTGTGATGTCACGAACCCGCTCTGTGGCAAGGACGGCGCTACCAATACATTCGGTGCCCAGAAGGGCGGCACACCGGAAATCCTTGAGCGCCTCGAGGCAGGTATGTGCAACTACCGCGACATCATCAAAGCTCAGTTCGGCATCGATCCTGACCAGATCCGCGGCGGCGGCGCTGCAGGCGGACTCGGCACAGCTCTCATGGTCTTCCTCGGCGGCGAGATGAAGTCCGGCATCGACACAGTTCTCGATCTCATCGATTTCAACGGCCGTCTGAACGGCGTTGACCTGGTCGTCACCGGCGAGGGCAGAACAGACTGGCAGTCCTGCTTCGGCAAGGTCATGCAGGGTGTCGGCGAGCGCTCCAAGGCCAAGGGTGTTCCGGCCGTCGGTCTCTGTGGAAGCCTCGGAAAGGGCGCAGATCAGATCTTCGATCACGGCATTGTCTCCCTGATGACGACTGTTGATGCTCCGATGCCGCTGGCAGAGGCTCTTGACCGCGCGGAGGAGCTGTATTATCTCGGCGCGATCCGTATGTTCCGCTTCATCAAGGCAGGTATGGGCATCTGATTCAATATTTGTAATATCTCACTTATTAGAAAAAAATCCGGCTTTGACAGCCGGATTTTTTCTGTAGTTTTGGC
>JAFRCB010000343.1 GCA_017404585.1 Lachnospiraceae bacterium | reverse complement strand
GTACCGTTCTCCCGGTCTCTATCAACCGCCGATGAAGGAATTGATCAGATTCGGGATCTGTGTGCGAAGCGCGATAATTGTCATATAGACCGCGAAAATATAGCAGATCGTCATGCTGACCTGCAGTACCCGGGGCGTCTTGTACCCTGTGTACAGCTCCGGTTTCCAAAGGATCAGCACCATGAAGAGCCCCGCGACCGGTGTTGCGACCGATGTGGCAACATTCGCGATGAAAATCAGCTGTGTCGGGGAGCCGCCGTAAGAGAAGCAGATGACTGTCGCCACTGCAAGGCACGCGATGCAGAGGATCTTTACAGGCTTTGATTCCAGACCTGTTTCTTTATCCAGACCCGCATTGAGCAGGACAACGCCTCTCTGCGTATTTCCCAAAAGTGAGGAGAAACCGGCACCGATAATTGCGATGCCCATGACGATCGGCGCCGCGCTTCCGAGGAAGGGGCGAAGCAGTTCGCCAAGCTGGGCCGGAGCCTTAATGGCAATGCCCTGCGGATTGAGGACGATCGCGCCGACAAGGACGATCGCGCCGGAAATCAAAACGACTGTGACGATGTGCGTGACAGCGTCAGACGTCATCGCGCCGTTGAAGAGGTCTTCCTTCCTCCATTTTTTCTCAAGTCCGAGATATGTCCCGTAAATACCTGCCGTGACAGCCGCGTTCGTGCTGATATAGGCAAGTGCTGTCGTAAGGGATCCTTCCGGAAGTGTCGGATGGGTCAGGCCATGGAACATGGCACCCGCGTCCGGTCCCCCAGTCGCAATGATTGTAGCAAAGAAAGCGACGATAATGCCGATGATGCATATCGTGATGCCCTTTTCAACTTTCGAATAAACGCCCTTGGTCAGGTAGCAGAAAGCAAGAATCCCGAGCATGATCAATGCGCCGATCCGCCAGTCAATGCCGAAGATCAGGTTCACGCCTGCGCCTGTTCCTGTTATATTGCCGAGTGTAAAGAAGAAGCAGGACAGAAACAGTGCCACGCCGCAGAAGCCGGAAGCGATGCCGCCGTAGTAGGTGCGGATCGCGTGAAGAATCGGCAAACCGGTCATGATGGAAATCCGATCAGGGCGCCGTCCATGCCCGGGAACCAGCTTACGCACAGTGTCTCGTCGTGGCATGTGATGAGGGAGATGTCCGGGCACTCCTGGCGGAGGAGGCGTACGTCATGCTCATAGATGGAGGTCACGCGTGTGCCCATCTTGATGCACTTGACATGGTCGATTTCCTTGCACATCTTGATCAGAGTCTCTACCGGATAGAAAGCCTTGGATGTTGCCGGATACAGATGGATGATGATGTCGATGTCGGCGCCCTCAGCAACGTCCTTGATGTACTCGAACGGAGCGTTCGGGTTCATACCGAAGCGGAGCCACATATGCGGGGGCATAAGGAGGATGCCGTCAGCGCCGGCTTCCTTGGCCTCGGCTGCCATCTCGATGGACTCCTGTGTGTTCTCACAGTTAACGCCGGAGATGATGGTCATGACATCGCCGCACTCTTCTGCGCAGATCTCGGTAACGCGCTTTCTCTCAGCTCTGGTGAGGCCTGTGATCTCGCCTGTGTGGCCGTTGCAGACCAGGCCTTCAATGCCCTTGCCGTAGAATGACTTGATCCAGCGGAGATATACACGGAACTCTTCTTCGTTGATAGAATAGTCTTCATTAAGCGGAACGGAAACTGCCGGGAATATTGTCTTGAAGGTTTTTACTTTTGCCATAATCTTTATCTCCTTTTTTATATCTTATGTATGTTAAGCTGTAGATTCTTTAAATCCTCCGCTGCACTTCCTCCGGTGGCGCCTTGCCGGTTTTCTGTGCAATCGTTTGTTTTGTTGTGATTATGTTATAACATTTCCCCTCACTCTATTGCAACAAATTACAGGCCCTCTGCAACAAATTGCATATCTGCTGCAAATAGTTGCACAAACTGTGCACTTCTGTCAGAATTCCATCTCTATATTGTGCAAAATGCGCATTATCAATAGAATTTCCGTATGACCTTTCTGAAACATTCATTTTTTATGTATCAAGCGCCTTTGCAAACGATTGCATTTAATCGGAAAAAGATGTATACTGTTAACTACTAAGACCAATCGGAGAGTATCAGCTACGGAGGAAGATATGGCAACACTCAAAGATGTGGCCGCTCTCGCGCACTGCGACGTTTCAACAGTTTCCAGAGCCCTGAATAACACTTCATACGTTCATCCGGAAACAAAGGCGCGGATCATGGCTGCGGTCAAAGAACTGAGTTATAAGCCCAATGTAATCGCGCGCGGTCTGCGCCGGGGGCGGCTTAATACGATCGCGCTCATCATTCCCAAATTATCCTTCTCTATATTTGCCGAAGTCACCAGCGGCATAGAGGAAGAAGCCCGAAAGCAGGGCTACACAACAATTATTGTAAATACAGGCAACGATCCTCTGGTGGAAAAAGAGAGCCTGAACAGGATCCGGAACGGGTTTGTGGATGGAATAATTATCGCAGGTACCGGCTTAAATCGCCGGATCGTCCGTGATATCAGTGTCGAAATGCCGGTCGTACAGGTCATCCGGCGGTTCGACCTGAAAATGAGCAGTGTCGTGGTGGACTATATTGATATCGGCTATCAGTCCGGTACATTTCTTTATAATAAAGGATGCAGAAAGATCGGTCTCATCAACGGTTCCGATAAGATTACCCCTTATGCGGACCGCTATCGCGGTTACAAACAGGCAATTCAGGAATTGGGTCTCCCCGAAATCACCGCAGAACGCGATTCCAGGTTACGGGGCATGAAATATGGCTATGACTGCACTGTCAAATTAATTGATGAGAACATGGAACTGGATGCGATCCTTGCAGCGACAGACGCACAGGGAATGGGGGCTATAAGAGCTTTAAAGGACAACGGCCTTAAGACGCCGCAGGATATCCGGATCCTGAGCATGACAGGACACCGCATCGGAGACATGCTGGAGACATCCCTTACCTCCATGGAACTTCCCGGATTTGAGATCGGCGAAAAGGCAGCCGCAATGATTATCAGCGCGATCGAGGCAGATGAAGATCACAAGCCGGCGGTACAGCATCTGTCTTTCTCTGCCACTTTGGCAGAAAGGGAAACAACAGAATAATCTGCATAGCTGAAAAGATATCTATATAATGGGGCTGTCGCAATGCGGCAGCCCCATTAACAATGAGAACAGTCTACAGCCGAATCTCCACCATTTTAAGCCACCAGGAAAGCCGACAGGACGGATAAAACAAAAAAGCCATTGAAGCTAACGGTTATTCTGTTATAATGATATATTATAATACATTATAAGGTGGTACTTATGAACAAGCATTCAGCAACACCTCTTTACCAGCAGCTCGTTGACTCAATTAAAGAACAGATCCTGTCCGGCAAAATAAAAGAAGGCGATAAGCTCATGACCGAGCAGGAATTCAGCGAGGCCTACAACGTAAGCCGCATTACCGTGCGCAAGGCAATGGAGATGCTCTCAGATGAGGGTATTGTCGTAAAAAAACAGGGAATCGGAACCTTTGTCGCTTCCAAAAAACTGAATCGCGTAATGGAGAGCGTTTTGAGTTTTACTGAGAGCTGCGAGAGGGCCGGTCACAAGGCTTCCGCCGAGCTGATCTCTCTGGAATGGAAAAAGGCTTCTGTGAGCGTTGCAAAGCATTTGAACGTCGAAGAGGGTGAAAAAGTCCTCTGCATCCGCCGAATTCGAAGCTGTGATGAATGGAAAGTCATGCTGGAGGAGAATTATTTCTCCAAAGATTACAGCTATCTGCTCGGCGAAGATCTGAGCAGTTCGCTGTACAATATTCTGAGAAGTCACGGCACGGTCCCGATGCACGCCATCAAAACTGTTGCCATCTGCTTCCCCGCGAAAAAAGAGCAGGAAGAATTAGAGATTCCCGAAGGGCAGCCCTTATTACTGCACCATGACACCGCAATGGATGAGGATCACAATGTAATTCATTATACAAGACTGCTCGTCAATCCGGAACACTACACTCTGACCATTATCAGCTAATCACTAGCCCGGAACATTAATAATAGTCCAGACAGGCTGCTTCGGGTCTGAGATACGTCGCAAACATCATCTTCATCGAAAAGCGCCGGTCACTACCCTGCGAGCCAAAAGTTACGAACACACTCTGACCATCATCAGCCGACATATATAGGGTTGCATTCCGACAAAGACCATAACGTTATATTACAACCAAGAACTCTCCCGAGAGGTCTTGGTTATTTTATACAATTTTATGCATTTATTTTACTGCGATATTCCCAAAATTCACTTCAGCCAGATAAAAAAGTTGTTATACATTATATGATGTTATATAATGATATTGCAAGCACATAGTACCTTTGAGGATGTATGAAGCAAGGAGGAAAAAATGAAAAAAAGGTTCACACGTTTACTGGCGATGGGAATTGCTTCTCTGATGGCAGTGTCTCTCGCAGCATGCGGCTCCTCATCCAGTGGTTCCGCAGGTCAGACAGCCGGCGCTGATTCAACAGTTGCCGCAAACGCAGGCAACGGCAATGTAAAGACGATCAAGTTCTTCCACCGTTTCCCGGATGATCCCGCAAACTCTTTCATCGAAGAAAAGATCGCAGAGTATGAGGCAGCACACAGCGATATCGACATCGTTGTCACCAGCGCTCAGAACCAGCCTTTCAAAGAGAAAATCAAAACTGTAGTCGGAACCCCCGAAGAGCCCGATATCTATTACAGCTGGGCAGGTGAGTTCTCAGAGAGATTTATCCGCGAAAATCTTATCCTCGATCTCACTCCGTATCTTGAGGCAGACAGTGAGTGGGCAGACAGCCTGATCGAATCTCAGATGGTCAACTATACCACCGATGACGGAATGGTCTATGGCATTCCTTTCCGTCTTGACGGCAAAGTATTCGCTTACAACCGCGACATCTTTGATGAGCTGGGGCTTGAAGTTCCCACAACATGGGATGAGTTCCTCGCAGTCCTTGACGCAATCAAGGCAGACGGCACCTACACACCGCTGGCAGAAGGAAACCAGGATCAGTGGCCGGGCGCTCACTACATCGGAACCCTGAACCAGATGCTGGTCGCTGATGACGTGAGAGCCGCTGACTTCAATCCGAAGACAGGCGCTTTCACAGACCCGGGCTATGTAGAAGCTCTTGATAAGTATCAGCAGCTCGTTCCCTACATGAACATCGGCGTCAACGGCATGACTCATGATATGGCTCGTCAGCTGTTCACGACCGGACAGGCTGCAATGTGCTACATCGAGCTCGTTGAAATCACCAATCTCTATCAGGAGACTGAAGGAACTGAGTTCAACTGGGGTATGTTCGTATTCCCGACAGTCGAAGGTGCAGGAAATCCCAACATCCTCACAGGCGAGCCGGAAGGATTTGTCGTTTCTGCCAATACCGCTTACCCGGATGAGTGCGTAGAGTTCCTTAAGTGGTTCCTCGGCCCGGAAGTCGGTGCACAGCAGGCAGAAGTTGTCGGTTGGTTCAACGCATCCAAGGGTGTTGCTGACAACCTTGAAGACGAAGGACTTCGCGAAGCTTATGATCTTATCATGAATGCAGAAGCAATGGGACCGTGGTTCGACGCTTCCCTGTACTCAACCGTCTGCGAAGAATACCTGCAGCAGATTTCCAACGTCACTAACGGTGATATTTCTTCTGCGGATGCTATGGCTAAGATCCAGGCAACAGCTCTGGAAGCTCAGACATTAGCAGCGGAATAAGATAATCCTCAGTCGGTTTCTGCTTACATTAAAAGATACGCAGTAAACAGCGACTGAACAGAACTGCTGCCATAGATGACACATCACATGGCAGCAGTTTTTTGTAACATACATTGGGCCAAGGTCTTCGGACCGTGTTCACGCCGAATAAGAAGACCTTCTCTTTCGCTCTTTCAGACGATGACATGCAGCACCTGCCTGTACACATCTGAACAGGAGGCTCCTATGAAAAAGAAAAAAGTCAAAAAATCACTATATCTATACATCGTGCCTGGTTTGTTCATGGTCATGGCTTTCGTCTATGTACCGATTATTACCAACATCGTATATAGTTTCTTCCGTCTTTCTTCCTACTCGTCCAGTATGAAGTTCGTCGCGTTCAATAACTATCGCAGATTGTTTACAAATGACACCTTCCCGGTCATGATGCGCAACAACATTTACTACTGCATCATCTCCCTGATCGTTCAGGTCGGCTTTGGTACCGTGATCGCGCTGGTCCTGGAGAGCAAGCTGGTCGGCAAGCTGAACAGCTTCTACAGAAATGTTTATTTCATTCCTTCCCTGATCTCTCTGACCGCCGTCGGTCTGATGTTCAATTTCATTTACAATCCCACCGCAGGTATGTTGAACGGATTTCTGAAAACCATCGGACAGCCGGACCTCCAGCAGATCTGGCTCGGAGATAAAAAGCTCGCCATCTTCTGTATCATCGCCATGAGTCAGTGGCAGTATACGGGCTATATCGCGATGCTGATGATCGTCGCGTTCCAGAATGTTTCCATGGATTATGTCGAGGCGGCAATCATCGATGGCGCCGGCCCGATCCGCCGTGCTATCAGTGTCTATATTCCGTTAGCCAAGGAACAGCTTCTCGTCTGTTCCGTCATCACTGTAATCGGCGCATTCAAGCTGTTTACCGAAGTCTATACCACGACAAGCGGCGGTCCGGGCGACGCCTCCCAGGTCCTCGGCCTCTTCCTGTATCAGAACGCGTTCCTGCATGATGACATGGGTATGGCTGCCGCGACCGGTGTTCTGATATTTGTAATCACTGTGACCCTGTCCATCATTCAGCTCCGGATCACCCGGTCCGGTCAGGATTAAGGAGGTGCCGATATGACAACAAAACATATTAACGGAAGAAAGGTCTTTCTGACCGTCCTGATCCACCTGTTCCTTATGTCATTGGTACTTATCATCCTTCTTCCGATGTGCTGGCTGATCATGAATTCATTAAAGACCAACCAGGAAATGTTCCGTGATTCCATCGCGCTGCCGGCTACCCCGCTCTTTTCGAACTGGGTCAATGCATGGAACAAAGGTCTGTATAATTATTTCCTCAGCTCTATCATCACCAGTGCCATGTCGCTATGCGGAATCCTGGTATTCTCCTCCCTCCTTGCTTACGGTCTGACCAGACTGAATCTGCCCGGCAGCGGTCTGATCTTTGTGATCGTTCTCGGCGGCATGGCACTATCTGAGCAGGTGGCTCTTGTTCCTCTGTTCAAAATCATTCAGGCAATCGGGCTGTATAACACCCGCTGGGCTGTAGTCCTGCCCTATATTTCCTTCAGAATCCCGTTCACCATGTTCCTCCTAAGGTCATATTTCCTCGGAATTCCCAGGGAGCTTGAGGAGGCGGCGATCCTTGACGGAGCGTCCAGATTCCAGATTTTCTACAAAATCATCATTCCGATCTCCAAGCCGGTCCTTGCGTCCGCGGCAATCGTAAACCTGAATTTTGTATGGAACGAGTTCCTCTTCGCCAACATCTTCCTGGAAAACAGAAAGCTGATGACGATCCCGCTCGGTCTTATGACCTTCCAGGGTGACCTGAAATCCGATTACGTCACCATGCTGGCCGGTATTCTGATCGCGTCCCTGCCGATGATCATCATGTATCTCTGCATGCAGAAGCAGTTCGTAAGAGGTCTCACCTCAGGCGCCGTAAAAGGCTGATAACGAGAACACAGCAAAAGGCCCCGGAAATCCGGGGCCTTAAACAATGGAGTATTTTATCGAAAACTTCCTTCCTGCCGGAACGCGGCCAACCTGCGTGGCCGCGTCTTATCCTGTGCAGGAGTTATCCATTAATACTCAAGCTTCCACATGTATCTTCTCATCGTCAGCGGGTGATTGCGGACAATTGCCAGCTGCTCGGCATAGACACGAAGGACGCCTGTGATCATCATCGGGTTGAAGAACTCGACGACAGATTTATCGATCGCGGAGCTGAGGCCGTAGTCCTTTGCATCGACAACAGTAACCTTGGCATCAAATCTCTGAAGGAAAGTAAGCGCGCGGCTGTCCATCGGACGTGTCGGACCATCGCTCATGAGCAGCAGATACGGAACATCCTTGTCTACCAGTTCGAACGGGCCGTGGAAGAACTCGCCCGCGTTGAAGTAGCTTGACGGAATCCACTGCATTTCCATTAAGAGGAACATTGAGAACGAATACGCGCTCATCTGCGCAGCGCCGGAACCCATTACATAGATCATCGGATCGTCGGCATAGCTGTCTGCAAATTTCTTTGCGGTCGGAGTCAATGTCGAAACAGCATTCTCGATCAGGTCGTAAATCTTTGCGAAGCCGTCCTGCATCGCGTCATAATCCGCATAACCTTCGTAAGCGTTGAGCACTTCGCATGCAAATGCGAGAACATTCCCCATCTTCTCCATCTTGGCTGCATAGTTCGCATAGAATCCGTGAATGATCTGATATTCAGCATTGGTTGCAAGCGGAGATTCCGGATTAATTGTAACACTGACAACGGAAGCACCGAGCTCCCTTGCCTTTTTGGTCGCTGCGACAGCTTCCGGTGTGCCTCCGCTGAGGGAGCAGGTCACCACGATCGCGGTCTCGTCGCAGGAAACAGGAGTGGAGTAATTGAATTCATTTGCAGTATGGATGCTGGAACGCAGGGTTTTTGCGTTGCGATCCATGAAGTACTTTGCAGGGAACATCTCTGACATGGAAGCTCCACAGCCTACAAAGAGCAAAGATTTGATTTCGGGTTTCTTCGCCTTGATATCTGCTACAATGTCTTTTACGTT
>JAFRCB010000342.1 GCA_017404585.1 Lachnospiraceae bacterium | reverse complement strand
GGGCTGCCAAGGTGTTTTACGGAGATAATCTCTTTGTAAAGGGAGCCTGCTATGCAGCCTATGAACATATGGAGACGCATGCTCTTAAGGGCAAGATCTATATGAGCGAAGACCTGGTCAGAATGAGTATAGGCATGGACATGCTGGTCAGGGGAAAAGCCATGTATATACCGCTCATAACCGCGGGCAGCAATTGGTTCGATGCAGCCAATGAAGTAGAGTTCATTCTTGATGACAAGCGGGAACTCATTTTTATCCTGAGCTCACTCGATGAGAAGAAACGCCGCAAGTGCATGATGGATCTGCCGGACCTCCCGGACAGGCCGAATCGGGCTACAAGGATACGCCTGAAGCTTTTCTGTTCCTCGGCGGATGTATGTCACGTGACGGCGGAGGATCTCGGCTTTGGCGGCTTCTTCCCTGCGACTCACAAGGTCTGGGAGGATACAATACCTCTGGAAACTTTCGATGATGAATAAAGGGGGATGACGCGATATGGCAGGCTACAGACTGTGCGGCGCAAAGTACGCGCAGACACCTTACTACATTGAAAATATCAGCACGAGCATCTATTCGATCGAAGAGCTCTGCTATTATTTCTATAATAATATACCTCTTCTCGATTCAACGATCATAGGCACAGAACTCACAAAGTGGATAGCCTCGGAACTCAATCTGCCCAAACTGGCTGAAAATATGAATATCGCACTTGAACGGAGGAAATCCATTTCGGGATTTGTCACTCCGGTGTTCCGTGAGTGCGGATATCTCAGCAGTTCGCAGCTTGACGGCTACACGGCCCGGTTGTCCGATTATCTGCAGCTTCCCGGACCGCTGCGTCTCAAGGACAAGGGGGATGCGCTGACCCGCACCGGAAAGTATTCGGCAGCGGAAGCGGCTTATCGCCAGGTCATCGAGGATGGAAAGACTGCGGCATTCAGACCAGAGTTTCTCTCGGCGGTCTACCACAACCTCGGAGTCGTTCTGATGCGCATGCTGCTCTTTGAGGAGGGGCTTCGCGCTTTCGAGGAAGCATGGAAATTGAGACAGAGCCAGAAGCATGTGCTGGCTTATGTGAGGGCGATCGCAATCACGAAACCCGAAGAAAAAGCTCTGATGGAGCTGCGGCTCAAAGGCCTCTCTGAGGAGGAAGCCAGGTCCGTGTACGCTGAGGCGGAAACCACGATCAATTTCGCCCGGAGTGCCGCTAACCCCGTGATCCCGGACGACATCGACACCTATGTCAGACACCTCATGGAGGACTACCACAATTCAGTCGGGGGCTGAGTAAGAGCAGCCTGTCCGGGCTGCACCGAGTCTATATCCCGGCAGCAAAGCATCCATCTTCGTGAGAAAAACATTGCGGGTCCGACTGAGAGATCGCGCAGGCGGATTGACGCCTGCGCTAGCTCGTAGGGCAGGACCTGCGTTTTTCGACGAAGATGATGTTTGCTGTCGGTATATGGAACTGGGTTGCAGCCTTTTGAACTGCCGGTCTTAGATAATTTGGCACTGTGGCCGAGAATCATTCTTGTATTGACTTCAATAATAGTGTATATTTCAGTGTGGAAATTCATCACATTGAAATAGGCGGCAGACTATGCCGATTCATAAAGGAGAACGAATGTCTGAAGAAATGAACGCATCCTATGATAAGTATGTAAGCCCGCTCTCGGAGCGCTACGCCAGCCGTGAAATGCAGGCGGTTTTCTCACCGGACCGCAAGTTCCGCACGTGGAGAAAGCTGTGGATCGCTCTCGCGGAGACGGAAAAGGAACTCGGACTTGATATCACTGACGAGCAGATCGCGGAGCTCAAGGCTCATGCCGAGGACATCAATTACGCGGATGCCAAAGCTCGCGAAAAGGAAGTCCGTCACGACGTCATGTCCCACGTATACGCCTACGGCCTGCAGTGCCCGAAAGCCAGGGGAATTATTCATCTCGGCGCAACGTCCTGCTACGTCGGCGATAATACGGACATTATTCTCATGCGGGATGCACTCGCGATCATCAGGAGAAAACTGATCAACGCAATCTCCGAGCTTGCCCGCTTCGCGGACGAGTACAAGGATCTTCCGACACTCGCGTTCACCCATTTCCAGCCCGCACAGCCAACCACTGTGGGAAAGAGAGCGTCGCTGTGGATCAACGAGTTCATGATGGATCTCGAAGATCTGGATTATGTATCGGGATCTCTCAAGATGCTGGGCTCCAAGGGAACGACCGGCACTCAGGCTTCTTTCCTTGAACTTTTCAACGGTGACCACGCTGCCTGTGAGAAGGCGGATCAGATGATTGCGGAGAAGATGGGATTTGCAGGATGCTACCCGGTCTCAGGTCAGACTTATTCCAGAAAAGTTGACACGAGGGTGATCAATGTCCTCGCAGGAATCGCCGCAAGCGCCACGAAGTTCTCGAATGATATAAGGCTTCTGCAGCACCTCAAGGAGGTTGAAGAACCGTTTGAAAAGAGCCAGATCGGTTCATCTGCCATGGCATATAAGAGGAACCCGATGCGTTCTGAGCGCATCGCCAGCCTCTCCCGCTATGTCATCGCAGATGCCATGAACCCGGCGATCACATCATCGGTTCAGTGGTTCGAGCGCACTCTTGACGATTCTGCCAATAAACGTCTCTCAGTGCCGGAAGGCTTCCTGGCCTGCGACGGTATTCTCGACCTGGTCGTGAACGTCGTGGACGGCCTTGTCGTCTATCCGAAGGTCATCACGAAACATCTCATGGCAGAGCTTCCGTTCATGGCGACAGAGAACATCATGATGGATGCCGTCAAGGCGGGCGGCGACCGTCAGGAGATGCACGAAAAGATCCGTCAGCTGTCTATGGAAGCGGGCAGGAATGTAAAGGTGGAAGGTCTGGATAACAACCTCTTCGACCTCATCGATGCCGACCCGGCATTCCCGCTGACCAAAGAAGAGCTGACCGCATCACTCGATCCGAAGAAATATGTCGGTCGTGCGCCGCAGCAGGTCACATCCTATCTGACCAATGTTGTAAATCCGATGCTCGAGGCCAATAAGGAGGTCCTGGGCTACACATCGGAGATCAACGTTTAAGGCACAGGTATCACACAGATTTATGACAAGCAATACAAGAGGAGAAAATATGGTTACAGCAGTAGTAGGAGCGAACTGGGGAGATGAAGGCAAGGGAAAAATCACGGACATGCTTGCCGAGAAGGCCGACATCATCGTGCGTTTTCAGGGTGGTGCAAATGCCGGTCATACCATCATCAATGACTACGGCAAATTTGCCCTGCATACCCTCCCGTCCGGAGTATTCTATGACCACACAACGAGTATCATCGGCAACGGCGTTGCTCTCGATGTGAAGAAACTGATGAAGGAGATAAACTCCATCGTGGAGAAAAATGTTCCCATGCCGAAGATCCTTGTCTCCGACAGGGCCCAGATGGTCATGAGTTATCATGTTCTCTTCGATACGTACGAGGAGGAGAGACTTGCGGGAAGATCCTTCGGTTCCACGAAATCCGGTATCGCTCCGTTCTATTCTGATAAGTATGCCAAGATCGGTATCCAGGTCAGCGAACTTTCTGATATGGATGAGCTTCGCGTCAAGGTAGAGAACATTGTTCTGAAGAAGAACATCATGTTGAAGTATCTCTATAACAAGCCGGAAATTTCCGTAGACGACATCATGGCTGAACTTGCGGAGTATAAGGAGATGCTTGCCCCGTATATCTGCGATACATCACTCTATCTCTACAATGCGCTGAAAGAGGGAAAGAGTGTACTCCTGGAGGGGCAGCTGGGCACTATGAAGGATCCGGATCACGGTATTTATCCGATGGTAACATCATCCCCGACACTTGCCGGCTACGGTGCGGTCGGAGCAGGTGTGCCTCCCTACGAGATCAGGCGAGTCGTAGCCGTAACAAAAGCTTACTCATCTGCGGTCGGAGCGGGCGAATTTGTATCTGAGATCTTTGGCGATGAAGCTGAAGCCCTCCGCCGCGTCGGAGGATCCGGCGGTGAGTACGGAGCTACTACCGGCCGCCCGAGACGTATGGGATGGTATGACTGTGTTGCATCAAAATACGGCTGCCGTCTGCAGGGAGCCACAGATGTCGTCCTCACTGTTCTTGATGCCCTCGGTTATCTCGATGAGATTCCGGTGTGCGTCGGATATGAAATCGACGGAGAGGTCACTACTGAATTCCCGGCAACGACGCTCCTTCGGAAGGCAAAGCCTGTCTATGAAGTGCTTCCGGGATGGAAGTGCGAGATTACCGGCATTCGAAAGTATGAGGACCTGCCGGAGAACTGCAGAAGATATGTCGAGTTCATTGAGGAAAAAATCGGCTACCCGATCACACTGGTCTCTAACGGTCCGGGCAGACAGGATATTATATACAGATAAAGCATCAGGGCAATCCGGATAAAAGAGGGGAAGATATGAGAAAATGCAGTTTGAGTATAGTAGCGGCCGGAACCGCACTCGCGGTCATGCTCGGAGGCTGCAGCGGCATTGGTCAGTTAATGCCCGCACAGCAGGAGCAGACTGAGTCTGTGCCTGCAGAATCATCTGTAGCGGAGGTGGTCATTGACCCGGAGGAGCAGGCAAGACTTGACCTCCTTGATGCGCTGGAGAGTGTTTCTATTCCGACGACGACAGAGACTTCGAGGCGGAATGACAGCGGTGTTGCTGCCGCCTACGAGAGCGGGGCAGAAGAGGATGAGTCTGACGACAGTGCTGACGAGACGGATCTTCTGATTACAGGCGCATGGCTCTCGGACGATGAGACAAAGCAGGAGTTCTACAGTGAAGACGACAGTCTTCAGCTGGCAGTACCGCTCGACTGGCAGAATCTGAACGGACAGATAATTAATGACGATGAGGTGAATCAGAGTTTTAAGGTCCAGGTAGGAAATCCGGATCAGGCCATGTTTTTTATTGCCAACAGTGAAAGCCGGCGATATTCGCCGTTCATGTCACTCGATGAGTACAGCAGCGCAATTGTCGCGGCAGTCTATAATTCTATGAGCGACAGTGAGGTCTTTTCGAATGCGGAGCTTATAGAGACCGTCGATATCGAATCCGATGTCAACGATTTTGTTATCAGAAAGAGTACGATCACAGCCTCTTATGAGGACAATCCGATCGTGTATTATATCTATGCGGTGCAGGGCAACTACCGCTACTTCCAGTTCAACTGCTGGACGGCGGAAAGCCAGAAGGATACCGCTGAGACAGTTTTTGACGAGATCGTAAGCGGGTTCCATGAGAAGTAAAACGCGGTGACCGTAAGCGGGAAATGCTAAAGAGACTGTCCGGGCGACAGTCTTTTTTTGGCAGGAGCAGGGGGGATCTCCCAGCATGATTCCTGATTTTCGCAGCCTGCGGCATTGGATGTGGAAAGGTATATTTATGAAAAAAGTCAGACAGATAGCTGCCATGATCGGAATCGTTCTCCTGTTCGGCATGTACGCAGTCACTTTTATAGCGGCAATGGGCAGGAGCGAGACAGCACGCTCCCTGTTCCTGGGATCGCTTGCCTGTACTGTCCTAGTCCCGGTCTTTCTCTATGTACTGCTTCTGGCGGCTAAAGCTGTAAAGCCGGATAAGTCTCCTGTAGTGGATACGGTCATTTTCGATGTCGGCGGTGTTCTCGTTGATTTTCCGTGGATCAGATATCCCTACATGATAGACATATCCGATGAGGCCAGAGAGTATATCATGGAGCATGTCATAGAGTGTGACATATGGGCGGAGTGTGATCTGGGAAACGAGAGTTTCGAAGCCCTCGTTCAGAAATTCATAGCGCTCGGGCCTCAGTATGCTGCTGAAATCCGGGAACTTATCGAAAACATGTACACCTGCATCACAGTGAATCCGTTCACTGAGAGCTGGATCCGGGGTTTGAAGAGCAGAGGATATCAGGTCTATATTCTCTCGAACTGGTCAGAACATGCCTATGAAAAATGCACGGAGAACGGAGTCCTTGATTTTATTCATTTGACAGACGGCTGCCTTTGGTCTTTCAAAGTCCATCAGCGGAAACCCGATGTAGTCATTTATAAAATGCTGCTCGAGAAGTTCGGCATTGATCCGAAAAGAGCAGTCTTTATAGATGATAATCCTGAAAATATTGCCGCCGCGGGCAAATGCGGAATCGGCGGCATCCTGTATGAATCCTATGAAAAAACGGTCACCAGACTGGCTGAGATCGGCGTCAGAGTATAGATGGAAAGAGGTGGAATATGAAAAAG
>JAFRCB010000341.1 GCA_017404585.1 Lachnospiraceae bacterium | reverse complement strand
TTATTAGTACCGCTGCCAGCGAGACCGAGCGGGAGCGTCCCTGAGAAAGTATATTTTACGATGAGACTGCTATTCTAGTGGTCTGTGGGAAGTCTTAGTAAATTACTGGTTCTTGTTGACGATCTTTGTCTCGTACTTGCCGGTCTCGATGTCGATATAGCGGACGAACAGAGAGACCTTGTTGTCCTCGTTGAGGTTAGTCCAGATGATGTCAGTCAGCTCATCAATGTCGTTCGGAAGCTCTACCGGAATCGGCTCGCCCTCGAAGCTCGGGATCGGGCTGCCGTCATCAATATATGTGCTGATGAAGTGTCCCTGCCCTGCCAGAGCCGGTGAGTAGCTGTATGTGAAGCGGTGATCGCTGTCCGGATTTCCGTCCGCGCTCTTCAAAATTGAGAGTGCGTAATTGAAAGAACCGTCCTTTAAGCGGATAACACCTGAGATTCTCGGTGTCCAGTTCGGACCGTCCGGCTCATACCTGCGTGTCCGAAGGCTCTGTTCAAATGTGAACTGCTTGTCCATGCCCTCATAGATCGTGTCGGTCTGATCGCCGTTGGAGACGATTGTCTTCGATCCAAGGACCCTGACCGGTGCGTAGATAATAAGACTCGGGTCTTCCATCTTAGATTCATCAAATGCCTGCGTGCGGATACCCTCTCCGTCAGCCACGAAGATGCGGTTGCGGGAGTTGGCGCTTCTGCCCATGATGAAATATGCGGCTACCGCGCTTTTTCCGTCAGCACTCCTGCCGAGTACGATACCGCGGCCGGGATATGTCTTTGATGCCAGAAGCTCTCCAAGATTCTGAATTTTCATGGTTTTAATTCCTCCTCTAAAACCCTGTGCAGATCCTGTCCGGACAGGCGCACTGCCCTTCGGACGCCCTCTGTTGGTCGAATACAATATAGCGTAAAAATTCCAATTCGGCAAGCTTGAGCTTAATAATCCGGGAAACTTTGGAAGAATCCAATAAAAATGGATTTTTAATAGTCCCGGCCCATGTTTATTATCCTTAATAATTTCAGCCCGGAAGGAGCTTCTGTAAAATTTATCTCAGAGAGGAAAATGATGCAGATACTCTGCGCCTATATGCATATACAATCTGTATCAGTTCCGTATAATGTTATTATTCTAACTTAATCGAATTATCGAATTATTCAGTATATCATCGGAGTTTTTCAATGAGCAACACGGGCGATGAGATGCTGCTCTACCTCTGCCAGAATATCAACAGGTTCCTGGAAGTCAATAACTGTACTGAGGCGGATGCGGCGCGCGGGGCCGGGCTTAATCTTACAACGCTCAACAACTGGGTCTGTATGAAAGCCTACCCACGGTGGGAAAATCTAATAAAGCTTGCTGATTTTTTCGGCTGTCCGATCTATGAACTCATCGAGGATCCCGAACGAAGAGAAAAAGGACAGCGGTTCCTCACGCAGTGGCAGCGCTCGCTGCTTGCAATGGATCAGGAATCACCGAAAGTCCACGACCTGTTCATGGAGATCAGCAAAGTCGAAAATGAGCAGGATGAAGAGGAATTCGAAAGACTCCTCGAATACGTCAGAGCTTTGAACCGGAATAAAGAATAAATACTGTGCCGAAAGAGACCTCTCTGGCTTCACGAAACACTATTGGCGTAACGTCTCAGTCAGGTCAAAAAAGAGCCATGCAAGAGACGAAGCTCCTGCATGGCTTTTCCTGTATGCGCGCAATCACTATGCTTTGCTTTTCTGCATGCACACTTATCACCTGAGCGTTTATTTCTGCGGCTTTACACTCACCTCGCCGCTGCTCACATTCTCGTATGAACCGTCTTCATATCGGATGCGCAGACTGAAGTCATCGTTCACGGCTTCGCAGAACCCGTGTTTTGCAAATTCCCCGGTATGACGAGCGTCCGTCACCAAAACTTCCCGCCCGGTGCTTATGCACATTTCCCGGTAGGCCTTCAGATAATCCGCTCTGCCTGACGGCCAGTCTCTTCGCACCTTGTCCATCTCCTCGATCATGCGGGCTGCAAGTTCCGCTCTCCGGACAGGATGACCGAGTGCCATCGCGATTGAACCCGCGATTTCGCGAAGCTCCTCCGGAAAATCTGATGGATTCTGGTTGGCGTTCACGCCGATTCCCACCACAACATACTGGATCGTCCCGGTCTCGCTCTCAATAGACATCTCTGTCAGAATACCGCATATCTTGCGTCCTCCCATCATAAGATCATTGACCCACTTGATATCCGGCAGCATTCCGGTCGTGCGCTCCACAGCCCTCGCAATGGCCACCGCCGTCCAGGTCGTGATCTGGACGATCTCGGAAGGCTCACAGGTCGGACGAAGAAGGACAGAAAAATAGATTCCCGCATCCTTTGGAGAGTGAAAAGATCGGCCGAGGCGTCCGCGCCCGGCGGACTGCTCATTTGCCACAACTGTCAGACCATCCGGTGCTCCGCTCATTGCAAGCTCCTGCACACGCCGGTTCGTAGAGTCCGTCGTCTGAAGGACCTGCACAGTCTGCATGCGCTCCGGACCAAGATAGCTCATAAT
This sequence comes from Lachnospiraceae bacterium, assembly GCA_017404585.1. Taxonomy (GTDB): domain Bacteria; phylum Bacillota; class Clostridia; order Lachnospirales; family Lachnospiraceae; genus Chordicoccus. The sequence goes on along the minus strand of JAFRCB010000341.1, from coordinate 5,914 downwards.
GTCTGCGACTGTCAGTCTGTCCGGGCTGCTGAGAAGTAAGTAACCCCTGTTCGTCGTCGAGGCAATCTCACAACCTTCTTTTCTGAGGGTCTTCACAGCCGCATTGACCGCCGCGCGGGTCACTCCCAGCTGGCTGCTGATTTTTTCGCCGGACACATAGCCCTCCGCATTTTTTAGTATTGAGTAAACTTCATCTTTCGTCATGGTCTGCTCCGTTTTTATCGATCTCATGATATCCTGCGATCCATTTCAATACCGCTTTGTGCAAGTCTCACGCAGGAGCGCGGATAACAATCCGCCGGTGAAATAATATCATTCCCGCACTGTAATAATATAGCCGGCAATATTATCACCAGAGACTGTGTATTCTCCCTCCGGTTTCGGGATTGAAGTCTCCGTCGTGTACCATACTGAATAATTCCCGGAAGAAGTGCTGACAGACAGTGGGTTCTCCGCGCTTGTACGCTCGCGCAGATATTCCAGATACTCCTCAAGGCACAGATTATTCTGCTTCATATAGACTGCGTGCGGGAGGCCGACATAGCGGAAGTGCCACTTTTCATTGCTGATGCCCGTGATTGACACCTTATCCTCGGCATAGCGGCGAACAAATCCGAACTCGCTGCTGTGCTCATCCATCCAGACAGCATTCTGACTTTCAGAGAAGCTCCCCTGCGAACCGTCAGAATAGAATATGCCGATGTCGACCGCAAGGCCTGTGTGATGCTCACTGTAGCCCGGCACCGCGACATACGCCCTCGCATAGTCTTCGCCATTGGCCTCCGCGGTCGTGTCCCAGACATTCTGCTGGTAATCGTAGGAGCGGTAGGCAGATGTTATGCCGGTCTCGCTCGTGCCCATGGCCGCGTCGCAGGCAGATATCATCTGATCGAGCGAGGGCAGCATACGCCCCGCAACTTCATAATCAGTCTTCTCGACCTGATAATAAAAGCTCTGAGAATTGCGGATATTCACGAGCCCGACAGTGCCCTCGTTGGCCTCAAAATCATAGGCATAGCTGCCGTTCACGAGAATGAGGTCACCCGTGTGGATCATTTCCTCAGTCAGAGCAATCATTTCCGGAGTAGGCGTGGCATAAGGTTCTCCCTGATCTCCCTGGTCATTCATGACCTCAGCGCTCTGGGATACTGTGCTTACACTTTCACTCCCGGCAGGACTCTTTCCGACATTTCCAAAGAACGTCCGCCCAAGAAGAACCAGACATACAAGTGCCAGTACAAGAATGCAGATTGTCAGCAGCTGCTGTGGAAATCTGCTTCTCTTCCTTCTTTTCTTCCTTCTTCTGTTAACTGATGCGTTATTTCTTTTTTTCTCACTCATAATCACAGGCGGAGGGTATCATTCCGCCGTCTATCCGCGCTGCCGGCAGGGTGCTTTCGCTCCGGGCGCGGAAATCCCTGATATGAAAGAGCTGCAGCCGTGACAAGTCACCCACTGCAGCTGGGATTGGCAGCCCATCGCCCTGTAAGGCAGAGCCGCTCACATTATTCGGTTACGATAAACGGTTCGAGATCCTGCGCGATCTCATCACTGTCATCCGTGTGGACAACGCATATAAGCTTGTCCTCAAGGTCAAGGCTCAGCACTCCCATGATGGATTTCGCATCGGTGATATACCGGCCTGTGACCAGATCAACATCAAAAGTATACGCGTTGACCGCTGTAACAAAGTTTTTCACGTCCCTGATATCGTTGAGCTTAATAGTAAACTGTTTCATACTCTTCCCCTTTATCGTTCTTTAGTCCCGCTCAAGGGACCTTGCGTGGGACCCGGGTAAGCTATAGCTTACAAAATGCCAGGCCGAATCCATTGCACAGAACATTAAATTCAAGTCTCGCTCGCGAGACTTGGCGCGGGATTCGGGTCAGCGTTAGCTGACATCTTCCAAACCGAATCCCTGCGCATCCTCGCGGAGCGTATATCTCAGTGGGGGATTGACACCCGCCACTGAGACTGGTTCGTTGCCCACCGCCTATAGAGGCGGGGGTCATCTCACACTGAGATATACCAATTTCAACGATTCGTCAAACTATGTTTAGTTTTCGTAGAACTTTCTCTGAAGTTTCCGCTTCATGTCGGCCAAAATAGTCGGATCCTCGATCTGCATGTAGATGAGGCGTTTTTCCGAGCCCTTGACGATGACATACGGCGGTCTTGACGCATCGAAAGCGGAGTAATCGGTTATAGTATAGCCTGTCTGGAACGGTGCAAGGGCCGGATTGCCGTACTGTGCAACACAGTCGACGTCCTGCAGATTAAAGACTTCTTTCTTCTTTCTCTTCTGCATGGAATAAATAACGTCAACATCGAACTCACCGTTCACATAGGAGTATTCATACTCGACATTAAAACGCGGAAAAATAAAATAACAGGCGATTGCCAGAGCAAGTTCTAAATAGACCAGGATTCAGTTCACACTCACACCTCCGAGGGCAAACACAAGGAGCAGCGCGGTCAGCGCGTATTTGAGGAACTGTTCACTCGGTTTCTTCTTGCGCTTCACGAGCTGCTCAGCAAATATATCTCCCATAAGTATTCCTCCCTGCATCATGTAGTGAATCAATTTTACTACACTTTTAAGTAAATTAAAAGAGGGCCGTCATACGACAGCCCCCTCTATGCAAATATCTTTTTTACATCATGCCCATTCCCGGGTTAGCCGGCATCGGCGGCTGCGGCTCCTTGATCTGAGCAACAGCGGATTCTGTTGTAAGCAGTGTTGCCGCTACAGAGTTAGCATTCTGCAGAGCGGATCTTGTGACCTTGACCGGGTCAAGAATACCTGCGTCTACCATGTTAACATACTCGCCTGTCAGCGCGTTGTAGCCGATTCCCTCACCGGCTTCGCGGACCTTATTGACAATGACGGCACCCTCTTCGCCTGCATTTTCAGCGATGCGGTACAGCGGAGCGGAAAGTGCTCTCTGGATGATCTGAGCACCGGTCTTCTCGTCGCCTTCAAGGCCTGCGATCAGCTCGGACAGCTCATCAGCAGCATAGATATAAGCTGTGCCGCCGCCTGCGATGATGCCTTCCTCTACTGCTGCGCGAGTAGCGTTCAGAGCATCTTCCATACGATACTTCTTATCCTTCATCTCAGTCTCTGTCGGAGCGCCGACGCGGATAACTGCGACGCCGCCTGCGAGCTTAGCCAGTCTCTCCTGAAGCTTCTCGCGGTCGAAGTCAGACTTTGTCTCAGCGATCTGAGCCTTGATCTGGCCAACGCGCTCTGCGATAGCTGCGGGATCGCCCATGCCGTCGACGATGATCGTGTTGTCCTTTGTGACCTTGACGGATTTAGCACGGCCGAGCTGAGCCATTGTGACATCCTTGAGCTCGATGCCGAGTTCATCGGAAACTACCTCGCCGCCTGTCAGGATGGCGATGTCGCGAAGCATGTCTTTTCTTCTGTCACCATAGCCCGGAGACTTGACAGCGACAACATTGAATGTACCGCGCAGCTTGTTGACGATCAGAGTCGTCAGAGCTTCGCCTTCGATATCCTCAGCGATGATGAGAAGCTGAGCACCGCTCTTTACGATCTGCTCAAGCACCGGAAGGAGGTCCTGAATATTGCTGATCTTCTTGTCTACGATGAGAACGAACGGATCCTCAAGGTTGGCTTCCATCTTCTCCATATCGGAGCACATATAAGCGGAAATGTAACCGCGGTCGAACTGCATACCTTCAACAAGGTCGAGCTCTGTGAGCATTGTCTTGGATTCTTCAATCGTGATAACGCCGTCCTTGGAGACCTTCTCCATTGCGTCAGCAATCATATCGCCTACTTCGTCATCGCCGGAAGAAACCGCTGCAACACGTGCGATCTGAGCCTTGCCGGATACCGGCTTGCTCATGCGTGCAAGTGTCTCGACTGCAGCGTCAGTAGCTTTCTTCATGCCTCTGCGCATAACGATCGGGTTAGCGCCTGCTGCCAGGTTGCGCATTCCTTCGCTTACCATAGCCTGTGCAAGGACAGTGGCTGTTGTTGTGCCGTCGCCGGCAACGTCATTGGTCTTGGAAGCGACTTCCTTGATGAGCTGTGCGCCCATGTTCTCGAAACCGTCCTCAAGATCGATCTCTTTCGCGATCGTGACACCGTCGTTTGTGATTGTCGGGCCGCCATAGCTCTTGTCAAGGACAACATTTCTGCCCTTCGGGCCGAGAGTGACGCGGACAACATTTGCAAGCTTATCAACACCGGCCTGCAGTGCTTCTCTGGCTTCTACGCCGTACTTAATATCTTTTGCCATGATTTAGTCCTCCTCTACAACTGCCAGAATATCGTTCTGACGTACTACAATATATTCTTCCTCGCCGAGCTTGACTTCTGTGCCGGCATACTTGGAATAAATGACCTTCTGACCTACTGCGACATTCATCTCGACCTTCTCGCCGTCGACGATTCCGCCCGGACCAACAGCGATGACCATAGCCTGCTGCGGCTTCTCTTTAGCCTGGCTTGTCAGGATGATACCGGATGCTGTTGTCTCCTCAGCTTCGATCTGCTTAAGAACGACTCTGTCGCTAAGTGGTACTAATTTCATAACGTTGCCTCCTCGTAATTAAAATCTGATTTACTGACCTGTGCCGGAAACGCATCTCTTCGGACATGCCCGGCAGATCTCCTTATATGTAATGCTAGGTGTAGTCAGTTTACTTATTAGCACTCATTTATATGGAGTGCTAACATCTATATGGTAATATACTCTCCGCTTCGTATAATGTCAACCATTTTTTTCAATTTGTGCGCCGGGTGGGAATTATGGTCTATACACAGCTTTCATTGTGCACGGCTTCGAATAAAAACTTCCCGCTCTGACGATACAACATTGTCGTCAAAGCGGGAAGTTATATTCCATTTATTAATTGCTCATGTACCCTGTGATATTACTGCTGCTCACGCCTCAGCTTGATATCCTCAAGCTCCTCGAAACTGTAATCGTTGAGGACCTTGATGTAGGTGCCCTTCATTCCGGAAGAACGCGACTCGATGATCCCCGCGCTCTCGAACTTGCGAAGCGCGTTGACAATGACCGAGCGGGTGATTCCGACTCTGTCGGCGATCTTGCTGGCTACAAGGATTCCCTCGCGGCCGCTCAGCTCATCGAAGATGTGAATGATGGCCTCGAGCTCGGAGAAGGAAAGCGTTGAGAACGCGCTCTTTACGACCTGCTTCTTGCGGGCCTCCTCCGCATTCTCCTCATCGACCGAACGCATCATCTCAAGTCCGACGACTGTCGTGCCGTACTCGCTGACAATAATGTCCTCGATGTCGAACGGCTCTCCTGCGCGGTAGCAGAACACTGTTCCCAGTCTCTCACCGGCTATATCGATCGGGTTGATAATGGCCACATATTTGCTGATATCCGGGCTCTCAAAGCCGAGAGTCATCAGGTTGACGTTCTCCTTCGTGGAAAGGACGCCGAGGAATCTCTCGTTGAGAAGCGGATCAATGAACTCTCCGACTGTTCCGGAAAGAAGCTCGTCGATCTCGGGGACACCGTCGCTCCGGCCTACGCCGAGGACCTTTCCCTTCTTGCTGATCACCAAAATATTAGACTTAAGTGTTCCGACCATGACTTTGCAAATATCATTGAAAACCACTTTGGAACTACTGGTATTGTGCAGCAGCTTGTTAATTTTTCTGGTCTTATCCAGCAGCTGAACGCTCATATGCAACATCTCCCTTCCTGAAAGCCTTTGCAGGCTGAAAAATACTTACACTTTAGGCAAATGCATTCATTCGGGCACAATTCCGCCCCAATATCATTCCTTTAATGATATTAACACAAAATTATCTACAAATCAACAATTGTTCATCTGTTTTCTGATAATTCTAACTACTTACAATTTTTTAACGTAGTCGGGCAGGATTTTCGTAAAAGTTGC
>JAFRCB010000340.1 GCA_017404585.1 Lachnospiraceae bacterium | reverse complement strand
GGGAGGTGATCATGGAGTATAAATTAAAGAGACTTGGCAGAGAGCTGGCGGCGCCCGGAAAGGCCCTGGAGTTTTACAGGGATGATATGGAACTGCCGGACGGAAAGATTGAACAGTGGGATTTTATTGATCACCCTCGCGGCGGAGCCTGCATTGTGCCTGTGCTGCCGGACGGAAGGATCCTCATGATCCGTCAGATGAGACATGCTATAGACCGCGAGACGTTAGAACTCCCGGCGGGAGCCAGAGATTCTCTCACAGAGGATACTGCCGATACCGCTGCCCGCGAACTTCGCGAGGAGACAGGCTATAGAAGCGATAAGATCAGTCCTCTGATTAAACTGAAGACGGCTGTCGCCTACTGCAGCGAGTTCACGGACGTCTACCTTGCCGAGGATCTTGTACCCGCGGACGGGCAGCACCTCGATGAGGCTGAGGAGATCAATGTGGAGGCATTTCCGCTTCAAACTCTCATGGAGAAGATTTATGCGGGCGAGATCCAGGATGCTAAGACAGTAGCCGGTATTATGGCCTACGCGGCAAAGATCTGCTCGAGGAAGAATATATGACATTTAAGGAAGCTCTGGATTTTATGAATCAGTGGCACGGGAGCCGGCTCGGCCTTTCGCGAATGCGGGAGATGGCGGAAAGGATGGGACACCCGGAGAATAAGCTTCGGTATGTCCACGTTGCCGGGACGAACGGCAAGGGATCGACCTGTGCCATGCTGGAGGCTGTCCTTCGGGCAGCGGGATATAAGACAGGCATGTTTACTTCCCCGTATCTTGAAACGATCCTTGAGAGCATTAAAATAAACGGGCAGAATATTTCGGAGGAGGATTTCTGCCGGGCGCTGGGAGAAGTCCGGACAGCTGTCTGCGGCACCGGGCAGGATCTTTCTGAGATGTATGACAAGCCGACGGAGTTCGAGATACTGACGATGGCGGCATTTGCGGCATTTGCTCATGCGTCCTGCGATATTGTCGTCATGGAAGTCGGAATGGGAGGAAGGCTTGACTCGACGAACATTATCCCGCCCCCCGAAGTCTGCGCAATTGTGAATCTGAGTCTCGAACATACGCAGTTCCTCGGGGATACACTGGCTGATATTGCTTTTGAGAAGTCAGGTATTATTAAAAAAGGCTGTCCTGTGGTCACATACCCTGTGGACATCGAGGCCGAGGAGGTCTACAGGAAGGTCTGCAGTGAGCGGGGAGCGATACTTTGTCGTGCGGATATGGATTCTGTGTCGTTGGAGGGCGCAGCTGAATCAGGACAGGCGAAGGTACAGACCGTAGCGGCAGATGCCAAGCAGGGATGTGTACAGATCGAAGTGGCAGATGTCCCGCATGCGAAAGCATTGAGCGGGGCAATAAAAGGAAAAGTGAAGGGACAGCTGTTTTCCTGGCACGAGTACAGAAATCTTTCCGTCGTTCTCCCCGGCAGGCATCAGATTTCTAATGCGGTCATGGTGCTGGAGATTATCGGGAAACTGAAGAAAAAGGGGTGGAGCATACCGGAGACCGCGGTCAGAGATGGCCTTCAGACAGTTGTCTGGCCGGCCAGGTTCGAGATTCTGCGTCAAAATCCGCTCTTCATATGCGACGGTTCCCATAATCCCCAATGCATCGAAGCCCTCGAGGACAACCTGGCCGCATTGCTTCCGGATGAGAAGATCGTATTTCTCATGGGGGTCCTGGCGGATAAAGAGTATGATAAAATGCTGCGATATCTTCTACCTCACGCAAAGGCTTTCGTGTGCGTCTCACCGGATAATCCCAGGGCTCTCGACGCGGAGAAGCTGGCGGAAATCATCAGGACATCGGCAGGTGACCTGAGTCGCAGGGTGATTGCAGCGGATCTGTCTGACCTTGATGCAGGCACCGACCGGGGGGATGAATGTGTTTGCGGCGTGGCTGCATTTGCAGAAAAAAGCATTGCGGACGGTGTGAAACGCGCTCTGCTCATTGCGGGCGGAGGACCGGTCATAGCCTGCGGATCGCTGTACATGATGGGAGATGTCAGAAAGGAGTTCTTAAAATTGGCTGATAAGGAAAGACTGGACAGTTTTTTTAAATTTATATTGGAGATCGACAAGGACAAGTTCATAGGAAGACAGACATATCTGTCAGATGGCGTGCGCAAAGAAAATGATGCCGAGCATGCCTGGCACATGGCCATCATGGCATGGCTTCTTGCGGATTACGCAAATGAAAAAATCGACGTCGCAAAAACAATGATCATGGTCCTTATTCATGACCTTGTGGAAATTGACGCCGGCGATACCTACGCTTACGATGAAGTGGCCAGGCAGAGTCAGGAGGAGAGAGAACTTGCGGCAGCGGACCGGATTTTCGGTCTTCTCCCTGAGGATGTCGGCGGAAAAATGAGGGCAATCTGGGAAGAGTTCGAAGCATGGGAGACGCCTGAAGCGAAATTCGCCCGTGCATTGGATAATTTCCAGCCTCTTATGCTTAACAACGCGACGGATGGGATATCCTGGGTCGAGCACGGTGTGAAGCTCTCACAGGTGCTCAGAAGGAACGGACGCGCAAGTTTAGGGTCGGAGGAGCTCTGGGAGTATGCTTACAAGAATTTTATCTGCCCGAACGTCGAAAAAGGCAGGATCATAGACGATGTCCCGAATGAGGAAAAACCGCAGTTCTGAAACGGATTATGAGCATGGTGAATAATCAGAGGCGGATCGCGAGAAGGGAGGATAACGTATGGCCGGACCTGGTGGACACGGAGGAGGAAGAGGAGGGCGCTACCTAACTGAGGAGGAGAAGGCGGCCGCTCCGAAGGTGACTAAAGAACTCATATTAAGGATATTTTCTTATCTGAAACCGTACTGGAAGCAGATGCTGCTCGTCCTTGCGGCTATTTTGGTGTCTTCGATCTTTACGCTGGCTCCGTCGGTCCTGACAGGGCGGATCATTGACGAAGGCCTGATCGCCAGGGACATGGAAGCCCTGATAAGGCTTATTCTGCTGTCCCTCGCGGTCACATTTGCAGCCAACCTGATCGGCGTGCTTGAGAGCTATTTAAACACATGGATCGCGCAGCATATCACGTTCGACATGCGAAATAAGATGTACCGCCATCTGCAGAAAATGTCGCAGCGCTTCTTTACGACCAATAATCAGGGTGACATTATCACCCGCATGACGAGTGATATAGACGGCGTGCAGCGCACGATCACAAATACGATGACGAGCATCCTTTCCAACGTCATCACATTGACAGTGGCTGTCGTCGTCATGTACCGGGAGAACTGGATCCTGGCCACGGTCGGTGTGCTGATTATACCGCTTTTTGTGATCCCCACCCGCCGGGCAGGAAAGACCAGGTGGGATCTTACCCGTGAATCTCAGGAGTGCAATGATGAAATCAACGGTATCCTGAACGAGACTCTGTCAGTCAGCGGGCAGCAGCTGGTAAAGCTCTTCGGTAAGGAGCAGGCGGAGTACGAAAAGTATGAGGCTGCAAATAAAAGGATGATCGGTCTCAACATCAGAGAGAGTATGGCGGGCAGATGGTTCATGGTGGCTATATCTACATTTGCAAGTATCGGCCCTATGCTGCTCTATCTTGTCGGCGGAATCATTATGATGAAGTACGATTCAAGCCTGACGGTCGGAGACATCACGGTCCTTGTCGCTCTGCTGGGAAAAATGTACGGACCGGTCAACCAGCTGCTCAATATTCAGGTCGACTGGATACGGTCTATGGCCATGTTCACCAGAATCTTCGATTACTATGATATGCCCGTCGAGATCGAGAGCCCTCCTGACGCTGTCATACCGAAGGAGGCAACGGGCCGGGTGGATTTCGAGCATGTCGAGTTTTTCTATGAGCCCGAACGCAAGATTCTTAAGGATGTTAACTTCTCTCTTGAGAGCGGTCACTCGGTGGCTATTGTCGGCCCTTCCGGTTCGGGCAAGAGCACAATGATCAAT
>JAFRCB010000339.1 GCA_017404585.1 Lachnospiraceae bacterium | reverse complement strand
ATCGTTATCGTGCTCATGAGCGGTCGGGCCAACAAGAACTGGGGACTTCGCGTCGCCCTCGGCGCCTACGATATTTACGGGGTCACGAGCTGGCTTTCTGACGTCCTGTCCTACTCCAGACTCCTTGCCCTCGGTCTTGCGACAGGCGTTATCGCGCAGGTCATCAATACGATGGGCAGCATGTTCGGCGGCGGACCGATCGGTCTTATTCTGTTCATTACCATTTTTGTAGTCGGTAATATACTGAACTTTGCCATCAATGTTCTCGGCGCGTATGTTCACACGAACCGACTCCAGTACGTTGAGTTCTTCGGAAAGTTCTATGATGCCGGCGGAGAACCATTTGTACCGTTTACAACCAAAACAAATTATATTGATATTAAATAAGGAGGCATATAATGAGTGAATTAGGTATGTTCTTTGGTCTTTTAGGCGCAGCAGTCGCAGTCCTTTTCGCAGGTGCGGGTTCTGCTCTCGGCGTAGGTATCGCAGGTCGCGCGGCAGCTGGTGTCGTCACTGAGGATCCGAATAAGTTCGCGCAGGTCCTTATTCTTCAGCTTCTGCCCGGTACACAGGGTATCTACGGACTTCTCGTCGGTTTCATTACACTTTCCAAGATCGGCCTTCTGGGCGGCGGCAATGTAGCCATCAGCCTTCCGACAGGTCTCATGATCCTTGCAGCCTGCCTTCCGATCGGTATCGTAGGTCTTATTTCCGGCAAGTCCCAGGGTCAGTGCTCCGCAGCTTCCATCGGCATCGTAGCCAAGAGACCGGATCAGTTCGGTAAAGCTATGCTGTTCCCGGCAATGGTCGAGACATACGCGATCCTTGCACTCCTTATCTCCATCCTCGCTGTATCCAATATCCCGGTATAAGAGGCATAAGGATCAGGCAAAGATTGAAATAAGGGGGTCAATATGGCAGGAATAGACAATATTACGAGCCGTATACTGGCTGAAGCCCAGGGTGAAGCCGATGTGCTGCTGGCAAAAGCCGCAGAGGAAGCAAAGGGGATCATAGACGAGGCGAAGGCTAAAGCAGATAAAGTCCGGGAGGCGGAAAACCTGAAGACCGAGCGCAGCGTGGCTCTTTATGAAGCAAGGATCGCTGCTTCCTGTGACAGTTTGAAGAAGAAATCTCTGCTTGCAGCCAAGCAGGGTATGATCGCGGACGTCATCGAGGGCGCTTACAAGGAGCTCTCCGGCAGAGACGATGCGTCTTATTTCGACATGCTGGCCAGGTTCCTCGAAAGATCCGTCCGCGGCGAAACAGGTGAGATCCTTCTGTCCGACAAGGATAAGAAGCGGATCACTCCGGAATTCCTCGCAAAGATCAAAGAGGTCGCGGCTGCAAAAGGCGGGAGCCTCAAGCTCAGCGAAAAGTCGGCAAATATCGAGAACGGTTTTATACTGTCCTACGGCGGGATAGAGGAGAATTGTTCTCTTACGGCAATTTTTGATTCAGCAAAAGATCAGATTCAGGACAGTGTGTTCAAGGCGCTGTTCTCCTAAGGAGAATATATGGCATCAGATTGGGAATATACCTATGCGGTGGCCCGAATAAGAGTGCTGGAGACGAAGCTCCTTACCGATGCGGATGTGAATACCATGGTCGGCGCGAAAGACGCGAAGACAGTCATCACATACCTGAAGGATAAGGGATGGGGCGACGTTGGGGTCGGCGATGATCCTGAGGAGATCCTCAGCATCGAGGAGAAGAAGATCTGGGATACCATGCATGAGATGCATGTGGATTTCTCAGTGTTCGACGTTCTCTCGTTCCCGGACATCTATCACAATTTGAAGGCCGCAATAAAGGATGTGTGTTTATCCGGTGACCATATCGGCGCGTATATCAGTCATGATAAGTACGGTCGTGACGAAATGCTCCGGATCGTCAGAGATAAGGATTATTCCGCTCTGCCCGAGCATATGCGTGCCGTCGTGCCGGAGGCATACGATGCAATGCTGCACACCCGCGACGGACAGCTTTGCGACATAATGGTCGACAGAGCCTGCCTGGACGCGATCGAGGCGGCAGGACAGAAATCAGACGCGAAAGTGATCCGCGATTATGCGGAGTCATGTGTCGCAGTAACAAATATTAAGATCGCTGTGCGCGCAGCCAAGACAGGCAAATCACTGGACTTCCTGCAGAAAGCGCTCAGCCCGTGTAAATCCTTTGATGTGCGTCAGATGGCTCAGGCCGCCAATGCAGGAATCGATTCTCTCATGGAATTCCTTCCCCAGGCCGGGTTCGCCGAGGCACAGGAAGCCCTGAAGGATTCGCCGTCCGCGTTCGAGCGCTGGTGTGACAACGCGCAGATCCGCGCGGTCAAGCCGATGAAATATGAAGTATGCTCGGTCGGCCCGCTCGTTGCCTATGTGATCGCAAGGCAGAATGAGATCAAGACGGCACGGATCATCATCACCTGCAAGGAGAACAACCTGCCGGAGGATGCGATCCGGGAAAGAACGAGGGAAATGTATGTCTAAGATAGCAGTCATGGGCGATCGTGACAGTATCTACGGTTTCAGAGCACTCGGACTTGAGACGTTCACTGTCACCGATATCGAGGAGGGCGCCAAACTTCTGAAGAGGCTGGCGGACAACGGATACGGTGTCATTTACATGACGGAGCATATCGGGGAGCTGCTTAAAAAAGAGCGGGCCAAGTATGAGGAGCGGGTCACACCGGCAATCATACTGATCCCGGGAGTCTTCGGCAATACCGGAGAAGGGATCGCCCGAGTCAAAGGAAGCGTAGAGCAGGCTGTCGGATCGGATATCCTGTTTGGTAATGAATAGCAGACGAGGCAGGCAAAAGCCCGCAAGATATCTTACTGATTCAGGCTATTTAGAGGAGGAAAACCAAATTGAGCACAGGCACAATTAAGAAAGTTGCCGGACCGCTTGTCATTGCTGAAGGCATGCGCGACGCGAACATGTTCGACGTCGTCCGAGTCAGCAAGCAGCGCCTTATCGGCGAGATTATTGAAATGCACGGCGACGAGGCATCCGTACAGGTCTATGAGGAGACCTCCGGACTTGGCCCCGGTGAGCCGGTAGAATCCATGAATGTTCCCCTTTCCGTTGAGCTCGGTCCGGGCCTCATCGGCTCCATCTACGACGGTATTCAGAGACCGCTGAATGCTATCATGGAGAAGACGGGAACGAACAACCTCGCCCGCGGTGTCGAAGTCGACTCCCTGGACAGAAGCACAAAGTGGAAATTTGTGGCTACGGCCAAAGTCGGCGATGAGGTGGAAGCCGGTGATATCGTCGGTACTGTCGAGGAGACCGCGGTCGTCACACAGAAAATCATGGTGCCCTACGGAGTAAAGGGCACGATCAAGTCAATTAAAGAGGGCGAGTTCAATGTTGATGAGACTGTTTACGTCGTTGAGACAAAAGACGGAGACAAGGAACTCACTCTTATGCAGAAATGGCCGGTCCGTCGCGGACGCCCGTATAAGACAAAGCTGCCGCCTTCGAAACCACTCATCACCGGTCAGCGCGTCGTAGACGGATTCTTCCCGATCGCCAAGGGAGGTGTCGCTGCTGTTCCGGGTCCGTTCGGCTCAGGTAAGACGGTCATCCAGCATCAGCTGGCCAAGTGGGCAGAAGCTGACATCGTCATCTATATCGGCTGCGGCGAGCGAGGCAACGAGATGACAGACGTTCTGAACGAGTTCCCGGAACTGAAGGACCCGAAGACAGGTGAGTCCCTCATGCAGAGAACAGTTCTTATCGCCAATACATCCGATATGCCGGTCGCGGCCCGCGAGGCATCCATCTACACAGGTATCACAATGGCTGAGTACTTCCGCGATATGGGCTATTCGGTAGCTCTGATGGCAGACTCTACATCCCGTTGGGCTGAGGCTCTCCGTGAGATGTCCGGCCGTCTCGAGGAAATGCCAGGTGAAGAAGGTTACCCGGCATATCTTGCGTCCAGACTTGCTCAGTTCTATGAGCGGGCGGGCGATGTCATTTCCCTCGGAAAAGAAGGCCGCCAGGGCCAGCTTTCCGCGATCGGCGCTGTTTCTCCTCCGGGCGGTGATATTTCCGAGCCGGTATCTCAGGCAACGCTCCGAATCGTCAAAGTTTTCTGGGGTCTTGACGCTGACCTTGCGCACCAGAGACATTTCCCGGCTATCAACTGGCTGACATCCTACAGTCTGTATCTCGATTCCATCGGCCCGTGGTTCGATGAGAACGTCGCTCCGGACTGGATGAGCACACGCCAGAAGCTGATGTCCCTCCTGCAGGATGAGGACTCCCTGAACGAGATCGTCAAGATGGTCGGTATGGATGCTCTGTCTCCGCAGGACCGCCTTAAGATGGAAGCAGCCCGCTCCATCCGTGAGGACTTCCTGCATCAGAACTCCTTCGATGAGATTGACACATACACGTCACTGGGCAAACAGTACAATATGATGAAGCTCGTTTACGCGTTCTATGATCTCGGAACGAAAGCTCTTGATCAGGGTGCAAATATCAACGACATCGTCATGATGGAGACACGCGAGCGAATCGGTCGTTACAAGTATACTGTCGAAGCCAAAGTTGAAGAAGAATATAAAAAGATTTCGGACGAGCTTGCAGCTGAGTTCGCCTCTGTAATCAGTAAGGAGGACCGGTAAATGCCAAAAGAATATCGCACGATACAGGAGGTCGCCGGACCTCTGATGCTCGTCAAGAGCGTCGAAAATGTTAAGTATGATGAGCTTGGTGAGATCGAGCTTGCCAACGGCGAGCGCCGCCGCTGCAAGGTCCTCGAGATCAACGGCTCCGATGCCCTGGTACAGCTCTTTGAGGCTTCTACAGGCATCAACCTCTCGAACAGCAAGGTCCGCTTCCTTGGCCGTTCCATGGAGCTCGGCGTATCCGAGGATATGCTCGGACGAGTTTTCGACGGTCTGGGACGCACGATCGACGACGGTCCTGAGATCCTTCCGGAGGAGAGGCGCGACATCAACGGTCTGCCCATGAATCCGGCTGCCAGAGCTTATCCGTCCGAGTTCATTCAGACAGGTGTCTCCGCCATTGACGGCCTTAATACTCTGGTCCGCGGACAGAAACTCCCGATTTTCTCCGCATCCGGTCTTCCGCATGCCAACCTCGGCGCGCAGATTGCCCGCCAGGCCAAGGTCGTCGGAACAGATGAGCCTTTCGCCGTTGTATTTGCCGCAATGGGTATCACGTTCGAGGAAGCGAACTTCTTCATTCAGTCCTTCCGCGAGACAGGTGCTCTTGACCGTACCGTCCTTTTCATCAACCTTGCAAATGACCCGGCCGTTGAGCGAATCTCCACACCGCGTATGGCGCTGACGGCGGCAGAGTATCTTGCATTTGAAAAAGATATGCATGTCCTTGTCATCCTGACAGACATCACGAACTATGCTGACGCGCTCCGTGAAGTCTCCGCAGCCCGCAAGGAAGTTCCGGGCCGCCGCGGCTATCCGGGCTACATGTACACTGACCTCGCTCAGATGTATGAAAGAGCAGGACGCCAGAGAGGAAAGAACGGATCTATCACAATGATCCCGATCCTCTCAATGCCTGAAGATGATATCACTCATCCGATCCCTGACCTTACCGGCTACATCACAGAGGGCCAGATCATCCTGAGCCGTGAGCTTTACAGAAAGGGTATCACACCTCCGATCAATGTTCTTCCGTCCCTGTCCCGTCTGAAGGACAAAGGTATCGGCAAGGGCAAGACCCGCGAGGACCACGCCGCTACAATGAACCAGCTGTTCGCCGCTTACTCAAGAGGTAAGGACGCGAAGGAACTCATGATCATCCTCGGTGAGGCAGCGCTCTCCGACATCGACCTTGTCTACGCGAAGTTCGCGGATGAGTTCGAGGAGAAATATATATCCCAGGGTTACTTCACCGATCGCACGATCCAGGAGACTCTGGACATCGGATGGGATCTGCTCCGTCTGCTTCCGAGATCCGAGCTGAAACGAATTAGTGATGTTATGCTCGACAAATACTACGAAAAGAAGTAAAATCCTTATGCTGACTGTTTCCGCCCGGCATGCCGGGCGGGGGCATGGGGCATGGGGCCAAGGAAAATGACAGGAAGGAGTGGATCTTATGGCATCAAAAATGCCCAATCCAACCCGAATGGAGCTCACCCGGCTCAAGGGTAAGCTGGGGACTGCCATCAAGGGTCACAGACTGTTAAAGGACAAGCGAGATGAGCTGATGCGTGAGTTCCTCGACCTCGTCAGAGTGAACATGGAACTCAGAAAGAAAGTGGAGGAGGGCATCCGGCAGGCCAATGTCAATTTTGTCATTGCCCGCGCGGGAATGTCCGGCGAAGCATTGCAGGCAGCTCTCATGGCTCCTAAACAGGAGGTCAGTCTGAAGGAAGGCGTAAAAAACGTCATGAGTGTCAACATTCCGCAGTTCGACTACGCGACACGCACTTCAGACCCCAACGATATTTATTCTTACGGATTTGCATTCACGTCCAGCGATCTCGACGGTGCCGTCAAATCTCTGGCGGATGTATTTCCGGATATGCTGAAACTTGCCGAGGTAGAAAAGTCATGCCAGCTGATGGCAGCGGAAATCGAAAAGACCCGCCGGCGCGTCAATGCGCTTGAGCATGTCACGATTCCGGAGACTCAGGCAGGTATCAAGTATATCACCATGAAACTCGATGAAAATGAACGAAGCACACAGATCCGCCTGATGAAGGTAAAGGATATGATGCTGGAGGAAGCACACCACTACAGTGAGAAGTAAGATACTCAAAGCAGTGATTCTCTTCGCAGTTTTCTGCGCGGGAGTATTTCTGTTCTCAGGTCTGATGAATACACAGGTGACAGAGAGCGCGTCGAATCTTGAAGATTCGACGCTTCCTGTCATGTGCGTAAATATTGACGGAAACCGCGTAAACAGGATGTACGGCTACAAAGTTGCCATGGAACCAAGACAGATGCGTGACTCACTGATTCCCATGACGACAGACAGGGAAATCACGGTCTCGTACAAAGCCTTTGGGAACAGGGTGAAATCTGTCTCCTTCGAGGTGACGACACCTGATACAGGTGAAGTAATCGAGAACGCGAAGATCGGCGGTTTCACGACCGACGGAGATTACAAGACGGCGACATTCTCGCTGTCAAAGCCCATACTCATGAACCGCGAGTATCCGATCAAGTTCACTGTGTCGACTTCATCCGGTGACTTCTATTATTACTCAAGGCTCCTTCAGAGAGCGGATCTTTCCTCGGAGCGCTACGTCCAGTTCGTCTACGATTTCTATGAGTCCTGCACGAATAAGGCCGGCGCCGGCGAGATCAATACGTATCTTGAGACAGATACGACGGTTACCAATAATTCATTTACCAACGTAAATCTGAAGTCCACGTTCGACCAGGTGACATGGGGATCCCTTGCTCCGCAGATCTACAGGAAGGCTGTTCCGAAAATCTGTGAGATCAACGCCAACACATGCTCGATCACCAATGACTATCTGATCAGCGCGGCAGGCAGGAACGACAGCACGGAAATATATCATGTGTTCGAGTTCTATCGGCTCCGCTCCTACAACGACCGTATCATGCTCTTGGATTTTAACAGGCAGGCGATTCAGGTCTATGACGGGTCCTACGGCTCCGTCTCCGCGGACGGTGTCTTTTTGGGCATCAACACGAGAAATGTCGATTATATGAGCAATTCCAGCGCCAGTATAGTCGCTTTTGTCGCGGATTATTCTCTGTGGGAGTTCAACAGCAATTCGGACAAGCTCTCGCTTGTGTTCTCCTTCCATGACACGGAGGGGGATGAGCGGGATGACCACAGTGATTACAGAATTAAAATTATCCGTGTCGCCGAGACCGGTGACATCGATTTCGTTGTATACGGCTACATGAACCGGGGCGTCCACGAAGGAACAATGGGAATATCCCTGTATCATTTTACCGGCGACGGTGCGACGCTGACGGAGAGAGCCTTTATAAGTTATCCGAAGTCATTTGCATACCTCGAAAATGATCTTGAGAGGCTCTGCTATATCACCCAGAAAGGCCATGCCTACATATATCTCGACAGGACGGTCTATGAGATTGACCCGGAGACAGGGATGACTGACGTCGTAGTAGGAGATATCAATCCGGACTGCATCGTCATGGCGGGTGACAACGATCAGATCGCGTGGGCGGAGGAGATGGACAAAAACGCCTCCCGCAGCATCACGCTCCTGAACCTTGAGAGTGGTGATACCCGCAGTATCACTGCGAAGAACGGTACATATGTGAGACCGCTCGGCTTTATCAATGAAGATTTTATCTATGGTATTGCAAATCAGGATGATATCCGAAGCCAGCCGGCCGGTGATGTGCTATTTGCGATGAAAGAACTGAAAATAGAAAACTTCGGCGGAAAGGTCGTTAAGGAATACAACCCTGACAACATCTGGGTCACGGATGTATCAATCAAGGAAGGGCTGGTCGAGCTCTCCCGATATACTAAGAGCGGGGATGACTATGTTCCTGCATCGACGGATAACATCATGAACAACCGGCAGACATCCGCGAAAGCGATCAACGTGTCCGTTGCGCTTTCAAGCCGTCAGGGTACGGTCGTGACCCTGCAGATGCCGAAGCCCGGTCAGAATCTGAGTCCTCTTCTGGCATCGTTCAAGATGAAGAATCAGACACAGGTCCCGACATTTGATCTGGGAGTCAGAGAGATTGATGATTTCCCGCAGTACTATGTATACGGTTACGGGAAGCTTCAGAATGTAGTAACTGACCCGGGACTTGCTATCCGCCTTGCGGACGCGGCGGTCGGAACAGCCATGACCGCTGAAGGCCAGTATATTTATGAGAGAGGAAACTCTGAGACGGAGAACGAGCTTTATAATGAGGATGTACCGGAAGCGATTTTCGCGGGTACTCTTGATGCAGCCCACCTGCAGGAGCTTGCGGGCGATTCCGCAACGATACTGAATCTTTCCGGCTGCGAGCTTGATCAGGTGCTCTATGAAGTGTCGAACGGCAGAGCGGTCGTGGCCCGCCTGGCAGACGGTGGAACGACAGTCATAGTCGGATATGATCACTACAATACACTGCTGTATAATTTTGAGGACGGCTCACATTACTATATGGGCATCAACGACAGCCGGGCAACATTTACCGCCGGCGGCAATGTGTTCATAAGCTACGTGGAGCCTCAGAAGACAATTAGAGACTGACATAAAAAAACAGGACCCGCCGGCGGTCCTGTTTTTTATGTAGGTGTCAAGCCAGGGTCCCTGATGAATGCCTGCATGCCCCTTTTACTCAGGATTTTGCCTGGTCCTTCACAGTGGCCAGAGCGGATTTAACAGCAGGGATCATCAGGAGGATGATCGTGAGGATGCCCTCGCCGTACATGATGCTTCCGTTATAGGCAGCGGAGTAGACTAGCGGGGACATGCCCTCGGGCGCGTACATTCCGAAGAAAACGACACCCGACAGGACGGAGAACAGAAAGCGGCCGGTGATTGCGACCAGGTAGCCGATGATCAGACCGTTTTTCTTTTCTGAGAAGAAACCCGAAAGTCCCAGCGCTCCGAATGCGAGCGGATAATCGAGCAGCACCTGGGGCAGGCTGACAACGTACGTGTCGAAGATCATCTGCAGCAGGCCGTATGCAACACCGGCCATGAGCCCGACTGCCGAACCGTACCAGTATCCGATGAGGGTGACGAACAGCATGGAGAACAGCGTGATGGCCCCGCCCATCGGAAGTCTGAACAGCCTGATGTTGCTGCAGACAGTTGCCAGTGCCAGCGCGACAGCGGCAAATGCAAGCTGCTTTGCACTGACTTTCTTATTCTTGTTTGCGAGTGCGGAAATAACAATGAGAAGTGCGAAAACTGCGACTGCGGTCAAAACGTAGCCGGCGGTGGTGAGTCCACCGTCTTCTGTGACAAAAAACATATGAATGCCTCCTTACGCCGGTATTATCCGGATCAAGTAATAGGGGTTTCGCGAAGCGATCTCAGCCGGCTGGCTCCCCCGACAAAATAGATAATAGTCCTTTTACGGGAATTCGTCAATTAGAATATGTGGGGGACAATTTTCCCGTTTCTTTAGGAGGGCCCTCCTCCCGCTGAGATTAACAGGCAGAATAGCAGAAAGTCCATATAATAAGGGGTTTCGAAGTATGGATATTTAAGGTAATATTAAGGCATAAGTTATAGTGGTTTTTGCGGTGATGAACTATATTAAGGAGGAAGTACTATGACGGACAAAGAGACAAGACCGTATATCAGTTGGGAACTGGTAGGTAATTTTATGGTGGACGCTTTTCAGGCAGCGGGGCTTCCGAAGGAGGATGCGGAGATCTGTGCGGACGTCCTGATGGAGAGCGACAGAAGGGGCATCGAGAGCCACGGAGTCAACCGCTTTAAGCCGATCTACCTCGACCGCATTAATGCGGGAATCCTGAACCCGGTCACGAATTACGAAATCGTGAAGGAGACTCCGACGACTATAGTCGGAGATGCCCATGACGGAATGGGTATGGTAGCAAGCTATAAGATGATGACTTCACTGATCGAGAAGGCTAAGATCTATGGCATTTCGATGGGTGCAATGAGAAATTCCTCTCATTACGGAATAGCAGGTTACTGGCCGATGATGGCTTCCAAGGAGGGGCTCCTTGGCATTACCGGTACCAATGCCCGTCCTTCTATTGCGCCGACATTCGGTGTCGAGAATATGATGGGAACAAATCCGCTGACATTTGCATTCCCCACAGACGAAGACTTCCCGTTCGTCCTGGACTGCGCCACATCCACTGTTCAGCGGGGAAAGATCGAGTTCTACGCTCGTGAAGGCAAGCCGACACCTGCGGGCATGGTCATTAATCAGCAGGGGGAAACGATGACGGACAGCGCCAAGATCCTTGACGAGCTTGTCAAAGGGACAGCTGCCCTGGCACCTCTCGGCGGCGTCGGCGAGGAGATGGGCGGTTATAAGGGCTACGGCTATGCGGCGGTGGTCGAGATCCTGTCCGCTGCTCTCTCGGATTCCTGCTTCATGAAGGACATCACCAGCAAAGCGCCGGACGGCGGCAAGCAGCCGATCCACCTCGGACATTTCTTTATCGTCATCAACCCGGACTTCTTTATGGGAGGAGACGTGTTCCGCAAGAAGTGCGGAGATATCTGCCGAGAGCTGCGCGCTTCAAAGAAGGCTCCGGGCGAGGAGCGGATCTACACGGCCGGTGAGAAAGAGTGGGATGTCTGGAAGATCAGAAAGGATAAGGGCGTTCCGATGGGCGAAGGAGTACAGAAAGACTTTATCACTGTGCGCGATATGTATAATCTTCCCTACACATTCCCGTTCGAGAAGTAATATGTGAGGATTCCGGTTCATGAGAATTCTGCGCAAGAGATTAAATGAATTTAAATACAAGTCAGACGACTCCCCCGAAAAGACTTCGGGGGAGTTCTTGACAGTGTATATTGCACAAATATT
>JAFRCB010000338.1 GCA_017404585.1 Lachnospiraceae bacterium | reverse complement strand
CGGCCGTTTTCAATGACGTAGGCGCGGTCTGCTACGTGGAGCGCCATATTTGCGTTCTGTTCAATCAGCAGAACCGTCGTTCCGGCTTCATGGATCTGCCGGATGATTTCAAAAATGCCCTGTACAACGATGGGAGCAAGGCCGAGAGACGGCTCGTCCATCATCAGAAGCTTCGGACGGCCCATCAGGGCCCGGCCGACTGCCAGCATCTGCTGCTCGCCGCCGGAAAGAGTGCCGCCGGGCTGCCAGGAGCGTTCTTTAAGACGCGGGAAGTAGCTGTAGACCATCTCAATATCCTCATCCAGCTGGTCTTTGCGCAGGTATGCTCCTATGCGGAGGTTCTCCAGGACCGTCAGGTTGGGGAATATCTTTCTGCCCTCCGGAACCATCATGAGTCCCTTGGAGACGATAACAGTCGGATCAAGTCCCGTGATATTCTCCCCATTCAGCAATATAGAACCTCCCCTCGGTTTGACTAGACCGGAGATGGCGCGCAGTGTAGAGCTTTTACCCGCTCCGTTTGCGCCGATCAGCGTGACAATCTCCCCTTCATGAACATTAAAGCTGATGCCGCGTACGGCGTCTATGCCACCGTAACTGACTTGTAAATCTTTGATCTGCAGGATCTCGCCCATATATCCTCCAATTAATTCGTTAATAATCAGTCCTCCGCTATACCCAGATACGCCTCGATGACCTTGTGGTCAGACTGGACCACTTCGGGAACTCCCTGAGAAATTTCACTGCCGAAATCAATGACATAGATGTAGTCGGAAATATTCATGACCAGGTCCATGTGATGCTCGATCAGGAATACGGTCAGGTCATATTTATCACGAATCTCATGAACAAAATCCGCCAGTTCAAAAGTCTCCTGCGGGTTCATACCGGCTGCCGGCTCGTCGAGGAGCAGAAGTTTGGGATTTGTAGCCAGGGCCCGGGCAATTTCAAGACGTCTCTGAAGACCGTAAGGAAGGCTGGTCGCCAGTTCGTCCTTGAATGATTCCAGCCCCTGCTCTTTCAGGAGATCCATGGTCTCCTCGCGCATCCTCTTCTCCTCTTTCATGTTCGTGCGCAGAATGGCGGAAAAGACATTCTGTTTTGCACGCATATGTTTGGCAGTGAGGACGTTGTCAAAGACCGTCATGCTCTTCCACAGTCGAATGTTCTGGAACGTACGCGCAATACCGAGCTGCGTGATCTGATCCGGCGTCGGTGTGAGGACCGGCTGTCCCGCATAGGTATCCTTATGCTCTCCCTTGTAGATCTTTGCGTCCTTTCCTCGAGGATAAGTGCGCACCATTGGCTGGCTCATGAACGAAATCAGACCGTTGGTCGGCTGATAAACGCCTGTGATGCAGTTAAACGCAGTCGTTTTGCCGGCACCGTTCGGGCCGATGAGCGCGATGATCTTTCCCTTTGGAACATCGAGGGTCAGATTGTTGACAGAGACGACGCCGCCGAACTGCATAGTCACATTCTCAAGATGCAGCGCGCTCTCCTGATTTTTCTTTGTCTCTGCACTCATAGATTCAGCCCTCCTGCTCATCTGAGGATTTTTCCTCTGTTACTGTCTGCGCGGCTGCATTTGCGGCAGCCTTTCCTTTGTCAGCGCTCTTTGGTCTGACCGGCCTTGCGCTGATCCCCGGCAGCCGAAGCTCCCTGTCTCCCATTATTCCCCGGGAGAAGAACAGGACGATGACCATGATGACAACGGAAAAGACCACCATGCGGAAACCGTTGCGCAGGAGCGGTACTTTGAATCCGCTGCTCAGCACCATCTCGCTGTCCAGGAAACGAAGCCACCACTCCGAGCATGCCACATACAGGAATGTCGCGATGACTGAACCGGAGATCGAGCCGATTCCGCCGACAACGACAATCAGCAGGATCTCATATGTCATCACAGAGGTAAATGCTTTCGCCTGCGCATTGGCTACATACATGGCAAAGAGAGCACCGCCCATGCCCGAGAAGAAGCTGGAAATCACAAAGGCCAGCATCTTGTGCTTTGATAGGCTGATACCCATAGCTTCGGACGCAATTTCATCGTCGCGAATGGATTTGAAAGCACGCCCATATGAGGAATTGATCAGCAGAATGATGAGCAGTATACAGATCGAGGACACAAGGAATGGCACGAAAGTAGATAGTCTGAACAGGACCTGACCCGAACTGTCGGTGATATTAAAGCTGGTAAATGTAGGAAATCCCTTGATCATGTTGGCTCCGTTGGTAATGGGACCAAGCCTCTGCCACTGGAAAATGGCACGGATGATCTCCGCGAACCCGAGTGTCGCGATGGCGAGGTAGTCGCTCTTAAGACGAAGGACAGGAAGACCTATCAGATACGCGAAGAATGCAGCTACACATCCCGCCAGAACGATGGCAAGCACAACTCCCAGAACCATCGCAATGGCTCTTCCGACCCCTTCTGTTCCGAAGACAGCGCCGAAGATGTCAACAAGAGAAGTTTTCAAAAGGCTGCCTCCGAAGAGATAATAAACCTGATCTTTCATCTTTGCCGGAACGGTCAGGATCGCGTAGGTGTAGGCACCCAGAAGCATAAACCCCGCCTGCCCCAGCGAAAAGAGGCCGGTAAATCCATTCAGCAGGTTCATAGAAACTGCAACCAGAGAATAGACCGCGCCTTTTTTTAATACTGTAAACAGAGGACTTGTCGGCTGCAGCACCTGCGGCATTCCCGGAATAAACATACTCAGGTTTTCCAGTATGGTCACAATCAGCAGGAGGAGGCAGATGTATCCTGCCACGGCAAGTTTCCTCGAAGTACTTTTGTTATTACTCTGTTCCATAAGTTCCCGTCTTTCTCATAATAATCGGTGGGTACACAGATTCGCGCGGCAAAATGCCGCGGAATGCGCATGGATCCGGTTTGGAAGATGTCGGCTGACACTGACCCGAACCCCTCATGAGGTCTCGCGCGCGAGACTTGAATGCATGAATGATCAGACCTTGTCCGTGGCAGCTTCCCCGAAAAGCCCCTGAGGTTTAAGGATCAGGATGACGATTAGCAGGGCGAACGTGAATGCATCCGAAAACACGGACACATCCCATGAGGAAGGCAGTCCCTTGATGATGGTCTCGCAGATTCCGATCAGGAAAGCGCCGATCACGGCACCGGGAATCGATCCGATCCCGCCGAACACCGCGGCAACAAACGCTTTAAGGCCCGGCATAGCTCCGGCCATAGGTGTGATCGCCGGATAATTGGTAAAGAACAGGACTGAGCCGACAGCAGCCAGTGCGGAGCCGATGATGAATGTCATGGAGATGACACTGTTGATTTTAATGCCCATCAGACGGCTGGTCTCGAAATCTTTGGAGACCGCGCGCATGGCCATACCGATCTTTGTGCGGTCGATCAGCTGAGTCAGAAGAAAGACCAGCAGCAGCACGAGAAGCGGTGTCAGTATGACTACCCACTTTGTATGTGTCCCGAACACTTTGATCGTACTTGCAAGGAACGGGATCGTAGGGTATGTCATGGGCTGACCGCCCGTGATATAGGTCGCCGAGTTCTGGAGCAGATAACTGACACCGATCGCGGAAATCATGACGGACATACGCGGAGCGTCCCTCAGAGGCTTATATGCCACACGCTCGATAGTAAACCCCAGGGCGACAGTGACCAGAATGACCAGCGGAATAGAAAGTGTGATTGGCATAACAGCCGTGAAATAAATTCCCATCAGGCCGGCTACCATGAAAACATCTCCGTGCGCAAAGTTAATCAGTCGGAGGATGCCGTAAACCAGTGTATATCCGATGGCAATCAGGGCGTATTGCCCTCCTACTGATATTCCGGAGAGCAGGACAGAAATGACATATTCCATACTATTTTTCTCCAAAGCATGCGTAAGGCGCATGCAGACGGCTCTGCCGCAGTCATGTAAAACGGACCGCCAGACGGGATTCCGGCTATTTCCCGGATTATACCGGTTCACATGACTGTACCAGAGCATTACTGCGTCAGCGGCGCAGACTGCTGCGCCGCTGACCTTCATACTTACAGTTCTATAATGGCTGTTTCAGGAAGTATTTCCTTCGAAATATATTGACAGTCAGGATCAATTCCCGGAACCGGTCTGGACCTTCTCAAATGCCCATGCTCCGTTCGCCGTATCCGCGGTCTTGATATAAGCTGTATCACGCACAGCATCGCCGACCTCGTTAAAAGCGATCGATCCTGAAACACCGTCATAAGTCACGCCGCCGATGGCACCCTTGATGGCACCCTTGTCCGGGCTTCCTGCCGCCTTGATTGCCTCAAGAGCGACGAAATACGCATCATAACCCATGGCTGTGACAGCGGAGATAGTGTCGTTGCCGCCATTGTTGGTCAGTGCGGTGGAATCGCCGTTGATGTATTCCTTGATGCCTTTATCAAATTCCTCGTCGCCGCCTTCCTGATAGAATGTGGAGACGAACAGCTTCAGGTTTGTGCCGTTGGTCGCTTCAAGGACCATGTTGTCATCGAGAGTATCTGAGCCAAGGAACGGTATCTCAATATTCAGGGAAGATGCCTGCTCCATGATCTGCTT
>JAFRCB010000337.1 GCA_017404585.1 Lachnospiraceae bacterium | reverse complement strand
CAGCGTCGAGCTCCCGCCGGAGTCTTCTCGCAAAAGACTGTAATGCCATGCCGCCGTCAATGCCTGCCCACCACAGTGATTTAAATGATCCAGTTCCCGAAAGAGTAATTTCAAACGGCCTGAGCCCGGCACGGTCGATCGCATCGAGGACGGTCTGCGGGTCGTCGAACTCGCCGATGAAAGCGAGCGTAAGGTGAAGGTTCTCACGCTTTGTGTAGTTGCCTTTCACCCCACGGTCCCGCATAAAGTTTTGCATGTCCTGCAATGCACCTTTTATTTCATCATTCAATTGCAATGCAATAAACAGCCTCATGCCAGTTCACACACCATAAGATATTCATCATCTCTTTCATCGACCGTTATGAATCCTGCACGCCTGTACATGCCGGCAGCATAATTGGCTTTCTGAACTGAAAGGGATACCCTTTTATACCCCTGTTCTTTAAGAAGCATCAGCATCTCCTGCAGCAGACGGGCGCCTATGCCTTTATCTCTGTACTCTTTTAATACGGAGATCGCAAGAGATGGTGTTTCGTCATCGATATGGCCGTAGTCATCCATGATCCGCGTCCATACGGCTCCGACGATCTGCCCGTCATCATCGGCAGCCACGCAGTAGTCCGCCCTGCCATCTCCGAAATCCTCGTAATACATCGAGAGCTCCGGCAGTTCTATGATCGAGCAGTCCGGCGCTTCGGTCCCTTCAGGGATAAAAATCGCTTCATACAGAAATACTTTCAGCAGTTCGTATTCATTTGGTTTAAGCGTTCTGAAAATCATTGCCTCAGATACTCTTCAAACTCTGCAGTGCGGGACCAATACTTGATGCCCCAGTTCTCAAAATTCCACTCATCCATGTATTCATTGCATTCATAGTCTACGTACCAAATAAGCCCGTTTTGCACGACGAAGTTAGTCGGAAAGTAATCGATATTCAGTCCTGCAGCTTTTGCCTGCGATGCCATTTCACGTACCTGCGCAAGATACGGCTCAACAGAGACCCCGTCAAGTACATAGTCAAAAATGGTGTCGCCTTCGATATACTCCTTGACGATGATTTCCGCTTCACTGTCAATGGATATCATCTCGGGGATCCTTATCCCTGCAGCCCTCAGCCTTTCATAGTCTCTATGCTCAGCCTCGATCTTATTGCCGAAACTATAGTAATCGCATGGTTCATGGTGGATCTGTTTCACCACGACCTGCATCCCGTCTGTCTCTGCAAGATAAGAATACCCTCCCTTGCCGTGTCCGAGCATTTTTTTGATGCTGTATTCCTTATTACAGACAACTACTTTATCTGTCAAATCACACTCCTTATAAACCTTTATATTCCAGTGCTAAATATACCAAATTGCGCTGTCTCTCTCAACGCACCAAGGGTGTTGTGATACAATTATGATATGAGACTGGACAAGTATCTGTCCGACATGGGTGTCGGTACAAGGAGCGAACTGAAAAAGGATATCCGCAAGGGCGGAGCTGTCGTCGACGGAGAGGTCATAAAGGATCCCGGCCACAGCGTCGACGCGTCTTCGCGTGTGGTCTTCAAGGGATCTGTTATCAAGTATGAGGAATTCGTTTACTACATGCTGAACAAACCCGCAGGAGTCATCAGTGCAAGCGAGGATGACAGAGAAGAAACCGTTATCGACCTGATCCCGGAGCCTAAGCGCAGAGACCTGTTTCCTGTTGGACGTCTTGACCGCGATACCGAAGGACTTCTTCTCATAACAAATGACGGCGCTCTGTCGCACCGTCTTCTGTCACCTAAACACCATGTGGATAAGGTCTATTATGCTGAAGTGTCAGGTATACTCAATGAGTCGGATGTAGAGTTGTTTGCAGAGGGCCTTGTCCTGTCTGACGGGCTTGAGTGCATGCCCGCGGATCTAAAGATAATCTCCGTTTCTGAAGACGAATACACGTCTAAAGCTGAGATCACAATCCGCGAAGGTAAGTTCCATCAGGTGAAGCGCATGTTCAGTTCAGTGGGTGCCGAGGTCACCTATCTGAAGCGCCTCTCAATGGGCCCGCTGTCTCTCGATCAAGATCTGGAGCCGGGTGAATGCCGGCGTCTGTCCGCGGATGAGCTGGAGGCGCTCGGAGTCTAATTGATCATGTCGCCGGCTGCGGCAAACGCAAGGAAGTCGACGCGGGACGCACCCGCGTCTTTTAATATGCGCGCTATCTCGTCTATGGTCGCTCCGGTCGTGAAGATATCATCTATCAGAAGGATGCGCGCGCCGGCTATCAGCGGGAGTTTGCGGGCCCGTATGTCAAACGCTCCCTGTATGTTAGCCATTCTTGCTTCCGGGCCCAGGCCCTTCATCGGCAATGTCGGGCGCGTTCTTTTCACGATCTCCGGATCATAACGGAGGCCGGCCCGCTTAGCGAAGCTCTTTCCCATGAGATCCGCATGGTTGTAGCCTCTTACTGCCTGCTTATCCCTATGCGTCGGCACCGGCGTCACCAGATCGTACATGCCGGCAAGAACGTCTTCTCCGTATTCGGAGGCCATGCGGTCATACAGAATTTCTCCCAGAGTATCGCCAATATCGGGACGGCTGCCGTATTTGAGAGCGAATATGACCGACTGCTCGACCGCGCCGTAGCCCGCGCAGGCATGTCCTT
>JAFRCB010000037.1 GCA_017404585.1 Lachnospiraceae bacterium | reverse complement strand
CGTCTGAATGTCATCTGCCAGATCCCTCCACGGGCAATCCTCCTCATTTACATAGGACATCTCCCCGTTCCCGGTGATGGTCAGAGTCCGGTGTTCTTCGTTATACGTCCAGGCGACGGAGCTGTCCAGCATCCCGCTGATGTCAGACGTCTCCGGTGTATAGACGACGCTGAATTCGGACCAGGGAAGCGAACCGTAACCGAGTGCTCCGGCGGGAACATAAAGCGGCACGGCACATCCGTAGGGATAAAAGGCATCGGCGGACACGGAAGGAGCGACCGTTGCTGCAATTGCAGCGGAGGTCAGCTGACTTGCTGCGTCAAATGCATTTTCGCCTATACTCTCTAATGTGGAGGGGAGTGAGATGGTACGGATATTAGAGCATCCTGCAAATGCACCTCCCGGAATCCCGGTCACCCCCTCCTCGATGACAACGTCCCGGATCATAGTGTCAAGCGGAGAGATGCACCAGGTATCGTCGGCCGCAAATCCATTTTCATCCATGGAGCCTGTTCCGCTGACCGTGAACGTCAGGTTCCAGTCAAGTTTATACGAGACATTTTTTCCGCAGGATCCGTGAATTATGGGATTACCGTTTACAAATGCCGAGAAGAAATAGTCTTTAAAGGTTGGTACCTTTAATGTCTTAAGAAGACTTTTATAATTGCTCAGCAGGGTGAGATGATCTGTCAGAAATGGACCCAGAGAATCCTGATATTGATTTAATGCATCTATGTAATCAGCAAGATTCCCTAAAACGTCATATTCCGGAGGATTGAGCAGAATTTCCGGTAAAGTCATGTCGGCACTCAGCGGATCAAGTCCTTGCCTGATCACAGGAAGAGATGTGTTTATATTCGCTGCGGTGTTCTGAATATTGTTCCAGAGGGTCATCATCTGCGTGTAGTTGGGCATAGTGGGATCAGCGGGCTGATAGAACGGATCGCCCTGTCTTATATAGCCTGCGGAGACGCCGCTCTGATAGTAGTTTTCCAGCTGCGGGATGTAAGATCCCAGTTTCTGATATTCACTGTAAAGATTATTGAACAAAATGTCGTAAGCGTCTGCGCTCATGCGCACGGTGTTGGTCGCACCATGGATGTCTGCAGGTATAGAAGTGAAAATTATGACAAGGGTGAGAGCGAATGATAATAGTTTCTTCTGTGATCTATTCATAAGAAACCTCCCAACGTACAGATGTTATTTCCTGAGGCGGTCCGTATTTCGCGCGAGGTGCATAATGATTTGTCGTAAGGAAACGGCGGGTATTGTCCCCATGACCTTATTTTAGCATAGGAGGGTGGGACAGTCCACGTGCTGTATGTGCAGTTGATGAACTCCTTTTATGGAAAAGGAAAAAAGAGCTGCTTGCGCAGTTAAGGTGCGGGAGATATATACTTAGTGTTTGCGATGAACGTATCTATCGGTCGTCCCTGAAAAATGATATGATGATAGAAAATATTGATCAGCAGCCGATACCTTTCGGATGACCGGATTTGTAAATCGCGATCTCTGACCGGCGCCAAGTGAGCCGGTATTTTGCAAATGACCGGGAAGGTAATGCCGACACACTGCAGTTGGAGGTATATATGAGAGCACTCGTGACAGGACCCCGCGGTTTTGTCGGGGCACGAATCATGGATGAACTGGCCGGGGAGGCGATCCCTGCCCCGTCACTGAGAAATGTATGTGAGGAAGATATAAGGAGAATCGTCGATGCGGCACAGCCCGATGTGATCATTCACACGGCTGCTATGTCCGACATTTCCGATTGTGCCAATGATCCAGGCGGTTCTTACCGTGCAAATGTCGAAATCCCTATCTGGCTGGCCGGGACCGGGATTAAATGTGTCATGTTCAGCACGGACCAGGTCTACAGCGGATGCACGGGCGCGGGACCGTATGTCGAGACGGATGTCGCGCCCGCCAATCTGTATGCACAGCACAAGATGGAGATGGAGCAGCGAACACTCGAAATCAACCCGGAAACAGTGCATCTCCGGGCGACATGGATGTATGACATGCCGAAATACGGAGTCCCGAACAGGAGCAATTTTCTTATGAAGATGTTCCGCGATCATGACGTTTACTTTTCCTCCGCGGAGCACCGCGCGGTCACATACGTGCGGGAAGTAGCGGAGAATATCAGAAAAGCCGCATTGCTCCCCGGAGGAGCTTATAACTACGGCAGTGAAAATGATCTGACAATGATGGAGGTGGCTGAGTGGTTTAAAAATGAACTCGCGTTGCCCGTGGCAATTCACGATACATTCTCAGACCGCCACCTGTGGATGGATTGCTCAAAAATAAAGAGTTACGGTATTGATTTCTGTACAACCATTGATGGACTTCAGCGGTGCATTGCGGATTATGCTCTGTAGCGCGCCGCGAATCCTACCAGCCGTGTGAGTGAGAACAGTAAAAAGTAAACTATATAACAAGAGGTAGAAAGAACAATGAAATACGCAGTCAGATACTACACAAAAACAGGAAACACAAAGAGACTGGCCGAAGCCATTGCGGCAGAGCTGGGCGTAGAAGCCCTGCCGATCAGCGAGCCGATCAAAGAATATGTGGACGTACTCCTGCTCGGCAACTCCTACTATGCCTTCAGTATTGATCCGGAGGTGAGAGCGTTTATACGCACGCTGGATAAGAAGCTGGTTGGAAGTATTGCAAATTTCGGCTCGGCCGCAATGCTGAACTCCACATACAAAAAGGTGAAGGCGGAAGCCGATAAAATCGGCATTCCGATGGTCGAAAAAGAGTTCCACTGCAAGGGCGAGTTCAAAGGTCTTCACAAGGGCAGACCGAATAATGAGGATCTGAGAGCGGCAGCGGCATTTGCAAAGTCTTTGAAATAAATGATAGGGTGAAACGCGTGTGACCTTACTTTGCATTCGAGTCAGCATAAGCTGGAATTAAAACAGCCTCGCGCCGGCGGAATAGAAATTCCGAGGCGGAGGCTGTTTATTTGTAATCAAAGAACCAGGCACTCTCCGGGATAATCCTGCGGCCGGTCCACCAGTACGATACCGACCTTCCGGTCATCTCCCTTGTTGAGGACCGGGAGGGAGGAGGAGCGGAAGAGCCCGGTCCCAAAGTATTCTTCGTCGACACTCAGGATCGTGCCGGACATGTATTCCATGAACGCTTGTCCCTGCCAGACGTTGGGTGTGCATCTCTGCGTGATGAACGGCTGGAGGATCATCTCACGGACAGCTCCGCTGTCCCACTGGGCCTGCCACTCGTCCTCATCAGTCATGCAGCCCGCGTACACGCGCTCACTCTTGCCGAGACAGTGGTGCTTGATGATATATGAATCCTTATTCAGCCTGGCGTTTTCCCAGACGGCGTCGTTCTGACCGTAAATATAAGTCGGGATCACATGATCGCGAAGGAAAGCCGTATCGTCTTGGTCAAGGAAACGGTCCGTAAATGAATCCATGAAAAACAGTGAGAAAAGCCTCTTG
>JAFRCB010000336.1 GCA_017404585.1 Lachnospiraceae bacterium | reverse complement strand
TGGATCATCTGGCCGGTAGCCGGCGTGGGCTGCGGACTTCTGGCAGCTATTTTGAGAGTGGCGAGAGCGAAGGAGTAATAAAAATATGTCACACCGGGAAGCAGATTTATCCGGATGCTTCCCGGTTTTTTTATGTCGGCTGGCGCTGACCCGAATCCCGCGCCAAGTCTCGCGAGCGAGACTTGTATGCAGTACCAACCCGGCAGAGCGAGGCGAGCCCGCGGTGCGGCATAAACGCCGGGGGTTCCTGATTACGAAGCTTATCTTGTTGTTTTGCTGTAAACAGGCTTGACAAGCGAAGAAAAACTGCATATAATACCAAATAAGAAGATATTCTTCACTATTATAGTAAGGATATCTTCTTTTTGTGCGAAGACTGAGCCTCCGGCGGATCGCAGAGCTGCGCGAAGGAAGCGCACAGAGTGCGTCGCGCAGCTCGCGCGCGATCAGAAATCACGATATATCCTGCGCGATTGTCAAGCCTGAGATGAAATAAAGGAGGCAACCATGGACCGAGTAATTCTCCACGCCGACGCCAACTGCTTCTATGCCGCCGTCGAGATGCTGCACCGGCCGGAATACGACGGTCAGCCCCTCGCGGTAGGCGGGGATGCCGAGAAACGGCACGGCATTATTCTGACAGCCAACTATATAGCAAAGCGGCGGGGAGTGAAGACCGGGTCCGCCCTCTGGGAAGCCCGGCAGGCCTGCCCCGGCCTTGTGATCGTCCCGCCGAATTATGACCAGTATCTGCGATTTTCCCGCTATATGCGGGATATTTATTCTCATTACTCGGACAAGGTCGAGTCTTTCGGGCTGGATGAGTGCTGGCTCGACGTGACGGACAGCGTCGGGATCCGGGGAGACGGAGTTTCGATTGCGCAGGAGATCAACCGCAAGGTAAAGAGCGAGCTCGGGATCACGATCAGTGTGGGAGTGAGCTGGAATAAGATATTTGCAAAATTCGGATCGGATTATAAGAAACCGGACGCGGTGACGGACGTGAACCGGGACAACTATCGGCAGATCGTCTGGCCGAAGCCGGCGGAGGATCTTCTGTATGTGGGACGGGCTACAAAGAGAAAGCTTGCAAATGTCGGAATTCACACGATCGGCCAGATCGCTGAGGCGGATCCGTCATATCTGCACTACATGCTTGGAAAGCAGGGGCTGATGCTGTCTGTATTTGCCCGCGGAGAGGACAAAACGCCGGTAGCACAGGAGAATACGGACGCACCGATCAAGAGCATAGGCAACGGCATGACCATGCCGCGGGACCTGGTGAATGACATGGAGGTAAAAATGGCGATCTATATGCTCTCCGAGTCCGTGGCGACGAGACTGCGCGAGAACCATTTCGCCGGAGATGTCATCGAGATATTCGTCAGGGATAATGACCTCATGGGTTTCACTCGTCAGCACAAGATTTCTTCCCCCACGAACATCTCCGATGAGATCGCGAGGCAGGCCATGCAGATCTTTCTTGAGAATTACCGCTGGCAGAAACCGATCCGCGGAGTCGGCGTGCGCGTAGCCAGCCTGCACGGAGAGCGGTATCCCTATCAGCTCGACCTTTTTCAGAGCGAGGAGAGGCGGGAGAAGCAGCTGGCGGTGGACCGGGCGGTGGATGAGATACGGAAACGGTTCGGGACGGAATCGATTCAGCGGGGACTCATGTTCTTCGGACCGGAGATCACCCCGAGAAAAAGGCAGGAGCAGACCATTCATCCGCACTCTTATCTGGAGAGGGGCAACCAGGCTTTCGGGTGAAAGCGCGTCGGAGGAGTTCCTGACGAAATTGTAATCCATGCAGACGATAGGGCAGCCGGGAATTTGGGCAAGGAACCGGAAGGGGATGATTTATCGGGATTCATCGAAATTCTTTTCATTATTGCCACAGTCATCAAAAGATACAATAAATTGCGGTCCAATTGTGAACTTTGCTGAAATATTGCATAGAAAAACGCTATAAATAAGATAGTTTTTTGAACATTTTTGCTGAAAAACTTGAGATTTATGTCAGAACAGAGTATGATAGAGGAAATCAAGTTCTCGAGTGAAGAACTGAATTGGCAGGGTGTAGACTGATTATGCAGACTGATTATGCAATAGTGGAAGGAGGAATAATTATGATGAGTTTTGCACCTGTATTTGTGCCGCTGTGCGCGGTGATTGCACTGATTTTTGCAGTATATCTTGCAGGGTCTGTGCGCAAGGAGGAGGAGGGGACCGACCGGATGAAAGAAATATCCGGTGCTATCCGTGAAGGCGCTAACGCGTTCCTCTTCTCAGAATATAAAGTCCTTGTCATATTTGCAGCAATATTGTTCGTTGTCATCGGAGTGGGCATCGGAAACTGGATCACAGCGGGATGCTTCCTGATCGGCGCGGTGTTCTCCACACTGGCCGGATTTTTCGGCATGAGGATCGCGACGGAAGCTAACGTAAGAACTGCAAATGCAGCCCGTACTTCCGGCATGTCCAAAGCCCTGACAGTCGCCTACCACGGCGGCGCGGTCATGGGATTCTCGGTCGTCGGTCTCGGACTTCTCGGCGTGAGCGTTATCTATCTGATCACCGGCAATGCGGATGTCCTCTTCGGCTACAGCCTCGGAGCATCCTCTGTCGCGCTTTTCGCCCGTGTCGGCGGTGGTATTTATACCAAAGCTGCGGACGTCGGCGCTGACCTTGTCGGTAAGGTAGAGAACAATATCCCCGAGGATGACCCGAGAAACCCGGCTGTTATCGCTGACAATGTCGGCGACAATGTCGGTGACGTAGCCGGCATGGGCGCGGACCTTTTCGAATCTTACGTCGGCGCGGTCGTATCGGCAATCACTCTCGGTATTCTGGCATATAATAAGGCAGGAGCAATTTATCCGCTCCTACTGGCAGGTATTGGCATCATAGCGTCTATAATCGGAACGTTCTTTGTAAAAGGCGATGAGAACGGAAATCCGCAGGCAGCCCTCAACCGCGGCAGCTATGTTGCGTATATTATCACGATTATATGTGCCGTGGTCGGCAGCAATATGATACTCGGCTCGATGAAGCCGGCATTTGCAGTCATCTTCGGTCTTGCGGTCGGATTCATCATCGGCCAGGCAACAGAAATGTTCACATCTGACAGATTCGCTTCTGTCAAAAAGATCGCGGAACAGTCCCAGACCGGTTCCGGAACAAATATCATCTCTGGTCTCGCAGTCGGTATGAAGTCAACGGTCATCCCGATCGTATGCATCTGCATCGGCATCATGGGTGCTTACCTCATCGCAGGTCTGTACGGCATCGCACTGGCAGCAGTCGGTATGCTGGCCACAACGGGCAGCACGATCGCAGTCGACGCTTACGGCCCGATCGCCGACAACGCCGGCGGTATCGCCGAGATGTCCGGACTTGACGAGAGCGTCAGAAATATCACGGACAAACTGGACTCTGTAGGTAATACGACAGCTGCCATCGGCAAGGGCTTTGCCATCGGTTCCGCTGCGCTGACAGCGCTGGCTCTCTTCGTATCCTATGCACAGGCAGTTTCTCTGGATGCCATCAACATCATGGCTCCGAAGGTCATCGTCGGTATCTTCATCGGCGGCATGCTGACATTCCTCTTCTCGGCCATTACGATGGAATCCGTTTCCAAGGCAGCCTACAGTATGATCGAGGAAGTCCGCCGCCAGTTCCGTGAGGATGCAGGCATCCTGAAGGGCACCAGCCGTCCGGACTATAAGACCTGTGTCGGCATTTCCACAATTGCGGCTCTTCGTGAGATGATCGTTCCCGGAATCATTGCGGCGGCAGCTCCGATCGTCATCGGCCTCCTGCTCGGAACAGAAGCGCTCGGCGGCCTTCTGGCCGGCGCTCTGGTCACAGGTGTTCTCCTTGCGATCTTCATGTCCAACTCCGGCGGAGCGTGGGACAACGCAAAGAAGTACATTGAGGGCGGTCACTACGGCGGCAAAGGCTCCGAAGCTCATCACGCAGCGGTCGTCGGAGATACAGTCGGCGATCCGTTCAAGGATACATCGGGACCGTCCATCAACATCCTGATCAAGCTGATGACAGTAGTATCGCTGGTATTTGCGCCGCTGTTCCTGTCACTTGGTAGTCTGTTCTGATGCGAATAGTCTCTTAAACAGATAACAGAAAGGGCTGTGAAGAAACTCAGATGGGTTTCTTCGCAGCCCTTTTTGAGTGTTGGATTTTCTGTTGCCGGGGCGGCAGTCATGCTCGTCTTGTTTACGACAAGATTGATGAGTCAGTAAGCATTGCAATAAGTGAGTCGGTCTGTTCGTCATCGATCATCATCATGGTAATCTTGCCGTCCTTCACGGTAACACGGCAGATGTACTCGAGATCGTCGGGGTTTGTCTCCCAGCTGCGGGCGTATCTCGCAATGATGCGGGTCTCGCCATCGCCGACGACCTTGAAGGTGTAGTGCTCAGTCTCGGCTGTTCCGACCAGCTCCTCGGACTCCGTGGAGTCGGCCTTCTTTGTGGAATGCTCTGTCTCCTCAAGGACACCTTCACCTTCGAGCTCGACGGTCCACTCGTAACCGGTGGAGGGGATGCCTGTGTAGTCCGCGGTGATGGTCTTGTCGGTACCGAGAAGCTCCGCGTTAGGCCAGGCGACTTTGTATTGTGAACCACCGCAGGCTGTGAGTCCGATGGCTGTAAGTACGATGAGTGATGTTAAAATAAGTGTGCAGATTTTTCTCATAAGAATCTCCTTTTAATAGATCTCAGTGGTGGAAGTCTCCGCTTCTGCAAGTGGAGGTCAAGATCAGCGTCTCTGAGAGT
>JAFRCB010000335.1 GCA_017404585.1 Lachnospiraceae bacterium | reverse complement strand
CCCCGTTCTCCTTATTGTGAAGACGGACCGTGACCTTCAGAGGCGCCTCGTAATTGGCATCCCGCTCCTTGCACTCCTCGATCGGATATTTCACTTCTTCTCTGCTAAGCCGGAAGTCGACGAACTCGAGACTCAGTTTGTCGGAGTAGTCCTCGATCGGGGATATATCGTTGAATATCTCCCTGAGACCATCGGTGACAAACCAGTTGTAGGAATCCTTCTGAACCTCGATCAGGTTCGGGATCTCCAGGACTTCCTTCTGTCTCTGGTACGTCATGCGCATCGACCGCCCGGACTTTACAGGACGAATTCTGTTTTTCTCCATTCGACGTTTCACCCCGTTATTTCTATATATTTATTGACAGGTGGCAATTTTGGGCAACTTACACAAGCCTTTCGTTACGAAAGGGCGCAAAAAGCCAATCCACCACAATAGTGCATCCTTAAGACTACCACAGCATTGTCAAGTTGTCAAACACAATTTTACACAATTTTGATTGAGCACGTATAACAGTTCAGACAGGCTGCAGCGAAGTTCCTGAATCCGGTGCAAGCACCATCTTCATCGAAAAACGCAGGTCCTTCCCTCCGAGCTAAAAAAAGCTGGCGCTTTTTTGATCTCTCAGTCGGACCAGCAATGTTTTTCTCACGAAGATGGATGCCTGCACCGGAAACGAATTGCAAAATATGCCTGTCTGAACCGTTACGAGATTCTGATACCCAAACACGCTAAAAGGGGCTGCCGCACATGCGGCAACCCCCGGAACATTCAATAGTCGTATTATTTAAGAGTGACCTTAGCGCCGGCTTCCTCAAGATCCTTCTTGAGAGCCTCAGCCTCTTCCTTGGAGATCTGCTCTTTGACTACCTTCGGAGCTGCATCAACAAGTTCCTTAGCTTCCTTCAGGCCGAGACCTGTAGCAGCGCGGACAACCTTGATGACCTTAACTTTGGAAGCACCGATCTCTGTCAGCTCGACATCGAACTCTGTCTTCTCTTCAACTTCTTCAGCAGCTGCTGCCGGGCCTGCCATGACAACGCCTGCTGCTGCAGAAACACCAAATTCCTCTTCACAAGCCTTAACAAGTTCATTAAGCTCAAGAACTGTAAGCTCTTTAATAGCTGCGATAAATTCAGCAGTGGTTAATTTAGCCATTGTATATTTTCCTCCATTTTTAATTGATGAATCTAAGTTTCTTTTTCCTAAGCAGCTTTATTCTGCTGCCGGAGCCTCAGCTGCATCGCCTTCGCCTTCCGGCTCTGCGATCTGCTTGATAACGCGAGCAAAATTCGCGATCGGGGACTGCATACTGCCAAAGAGTCTTCCAAGAAGAACTTCTCTTGACGGTACATTTGCGAGATCCTGAAGCTGCTTGTCATCGAAGTACTTGCCTTCGATAACGCCGCCTACCATGCTCATGACCTTGAACTGCTTTGCGTACTTCGCAAGGATTCTTGCCGGTGCAACAGCATCTTCCTTGGAAACTGCGAGAGCATTCGGGCCATCAAGGTGCTTATCCAGCTGTGCGAAATCGGTTCCTTCAAAAGCACGCTTCATGAGTGTGTTCTTGTAGACCTTGTAGTGCACGCCTGCTTCACGGAGTTCCTTACGAAGAGCGGTATCCTGCTCAACAGTAATTCCGAGATACTGGACAAGGACTGCGGACTGAGCGCCGTCAACTGCCTCAGCGATTTCATTGATAATCGGCTGTTTCAGTTCAACTTTTGCCATGTTTCCTGTATTCCTCCTTCTTTGAATTTTCGCATCAAAGCTCTTGGTAAAAAACCCCTGCGCCAAGGCGCAGGGGTACGGTAAATTTCAAAATGAATTCACGACCTCGGCGGGCGACATTGCTTACTCCCTATAGGGAACCTGCTGTCTTCGGCTTGATGCATCATGATATTAACACGCGCACATGCGCGATGTCAAGCTGTATTATTGCTTTATATCAGATCTTTGTCGGATTGACGCGAACGCCCGGGCCCATTGTGGAAGCCAGGGTGATGGATCTCAGATACTGACCCTTAACAGCTGCCGGGCGAACCTTGACGAGCTGATCAAGGAGAGTCTTGAGATTCTCGGAAAGCTGCTCTTCTGTGAAGGAAGCCTTGCCGATCGGGCAATGGATGATGTTGCTCTTGTCAAGACGATACTCAATCTTACCAGCTTTGATTTCCTTGACTGCCTTAGCTACGTCCATGGTAACTGTTCCGGCCTTCGGGTTCGGCATGAGGCCTTTCGGTCCAAGGATACGGCCGAGACGGCCGACAACACCCATCATATCCGGTGTAGCGACAACAACGTCGAAATCGAACCAGTTCTCTTTCTGGATCTTTGTGACAAGCTCCATCTCGCCTACGTAATCTGCTCCGGCTTCTCTTGCTTCATCAGCCTTTGCGCTCTTGGCAAATACGAGAACGCGTACAGACTTACCTGTGCCGTTCGGAAGAACGACAGCGCCGCGGACCTGCTGATCAGCATGACGTCCGTCGCAGCCCGTACGGATGTGAGCTTCGATTGTCTCATCAAATTTTGCGATTGCAGTCTTCTTTACGATTTCAACAGCTTCAGCCATGTCATACAGGTTCTGGCGATCATAAACCTTCAGGGCCTCTGCATACTTCTTGCCATGTTTCATTTTATTAACCTCCCTGTGGTACTATCGGGTTTTGACCCTTCCACTCATTATCAGTCTTCAGCTACTACAACACCCATGCTGCGGCATGTGCCTGCGATGATGCTCATTGCGGCTTCAATACTTGCAGCGTTAAGGTCAGGCATCTTTCTCTCAGCGATCTCTCTGAGCTGAGCCTGTGTGATCGTTGCAACTTTCTTCTTGTTCGGTTCGCCGGAACCGGACTGAAGATTGAGTGCTTTCTTGATCAGGACTGCTGCCGGCGGAGTCTTTGTGATAAATGTGAAGCTTCTGTCCGCGTAAACTGTGATGACGACAGGGATGATATAGTCGCCCATAGCTGATGTGCGGGCATTGAACTGCTTCGTGAAGTCCATGATATTTACACCGTGCTGGCCGAGAGCCGGACCTACCGGCGGAGCCGGGGTTGCCTTGCCTGCCTGGATCTGCAGTTTGATATAGCCTGTAATTTTCTTTGCCATGACTTTGTTCCTCCTTACGTGGTAAATGTCGGGCCCATTCCGCCCTTCCACCTTTAAGACACCCTGTGTCTTAAACAATAACTGTTTTCAAATGATTTTACGTCTTTTTGACTTCACTGAAACTTATTTCGACCGGAATTGAACGGCCGAACATGTCTCTGTTAATCGTCACGGTCTGTTTCTGAGCATTGACGGCAGTGACCATACCTGTCGTGCCTTCCCACGCGCCGGCGAAAACAACGATCGTATCGCCGACTTCGAAGTCCACGATGTATTTCTGCTTCGGTGCGGGCTCGACCTTTCCGCCGCCGATACCGAGGTTGCGCATCTCATCCGGTGTAAGCGGGACCGGCTTGCTTCCCGGTCCGACAAATCCCGTAACGCCGCGGGTATTGCGGACGACATACCAGGTATCATCATTCATGATCATGTTGATCAGCACGTAGCCCGGAAACAGTTTTTTCTTCGTCGTCTTCGTGACGCCGTTCCTTGTCTCCTGTACATCGGTCAGCGGAACCTTGACTTCAAGGATCTGCTCCTCGAGGTGGCGGTTCTCGATTGTCTTCTCGATGTTGGCCTTGACTTTATTCTCATAACCTGAATACGTATGTACTACATACCAGTTCGAATCTGACATCTGCTACCTCTCATACATTTTCTGCCGTGGTCATCGGATATGTCAGATAGACATCAGCCAGTTGACCAGCTGCAGAGCCGCACTGTCAATAATAGTAATGATAACGCCCATAAGGACAGAGATGACGACGACAAGTCCGGTCTGCTTCTTCAGGTCATCGACCGTCGGCCACTGGATCTTGTTCCACTCCTGCTTTACACCTTTAAAGAAGCTCTGCTTCTTCTTTTCCTTTGGTGCCTTCTTGGAATTATCTGCCATTTAAATCACCTGTTCCCTTAATTACTTGGTCTCTTTGTGGATCGTGTGTTTGCGGCAGAACTTGCAGTATTTCTTCGTCTCCATTCTCTCCGGATGTTCTTTCTTATCCTTCTTAGTGTTGTAGTTACGCTGCTTGCATTCTGTGCACGCTAAAGTTATCCTTGTACGCACGGTTTTTCACCTCCAATGATAATCTTGCGGCCTTCCTAAATTCTCCCGTTCCTAAAAAACGTGAGCAAAAAAAAAGGACCTGTTTCTTGTCGCCATTAGATAATAGCATGAAGAAACAAGTCCGTCAAGGTCAATATTATTTTTTCGTCCGGATCAAATACAGGCTGCAGCGAAGCTTCAGGATCCGCTCACGTCAAATGCGCATTGAGCCAATCCAGCAGATACTGATAGACATCTTCACGGTCGAGCTCGTTCAGTATCTCATGCCGGTCCCCTTCAAAGAAATGCAGCTGTACATCGTAAAGTCCCGCCTTCTTCAGATCCTCATAAGCGGTCTTTACGCCTTTTGTGAAGCTGCCGACCGGATCCATCGTTCCCGAAGCAAGAAGGATCGGAAGACTTTTCGGTATTCCGGCGAGAAGCTTTCTGTTCTGTGTTTTCTCGATCGCGCTAAACATCGAATAATACCCGTTGACTGTGAAGGCAAAGGTATTGAGCGGGTTGGAGGCGAAACTGTCGACTATGCTCTCATCCCGGGTCAGCCAGTCATACGGCGTGCGCGCAGGATCAAACGCCTTATTATAAGAGCCCTTGGCTATGTTCTCTATGAGATGACTCCTGTAGTGCCAGTTCTTCATCATAGCGCGGCACAGGCACAGACCTTTTCCGAACCTGACCACCGCGCGCGGGTAGCTGCCGGTACCCAGAATGATGACTCCGGCAAGCTCCTGTCCGTACATCTCCATATACTGCCTTACAAGAAAAGATCCCATGCTGTGGCCGAGCATATAATAAGGAAGCTCCGGATATCTCTTCTTCATAATAACATGAAGTCTCCGCATATCCGCGATCAGTGCTCCATCTCCATCCTTCTCACGGAAAAAACCGAGCTGCTGTTCGTCAGTTACTGATTTTCCGTGGCCAAGATGATCATTTACACATACCACATAGCCATGTTCGGCGAGAAAGGCCGCAAATCCGTCATACCTCTCCGCAAACTCGCACATACCGTGAGCAATCTGCAGTACTCCGCGGATTTCTCCTTCCGGCATCCACAGAAGCACATGTATATCTGTCTTACCGTCACTTGAACGAAATTTTCTCTCCAGTCTCATTATAAAGTTCTTCCGCTTATTATTTTTTCTTTTTGAAATATTTTCTCCAGAAGTATCTGATAAAGAAATACAGTGTGGAAGCGAACGCCGTCACATAACCGATTACTCCGAGGACAGGTATTCCCAGAAGTCTCGGCTCCATATCCGTGAGACACAGAATACTCGATCCTATGAGCAGCGCGACGATACACATGCCGATGACCAGATTTCTGACCGCGGACGCGACCATCATCTCCAGCTCGGGTGAAGTCTCGAGCTTCAGATTGACCCTGGCCTGCCCTTCCAGATACTCCTGCATGATATCCGCCGCAAGCAGCGGGATGTCGATACCCTTTCTTAACGACCGGACCACATGGCGGCCGGTCCTTGCCAGCTCTCCCTTCCAGTCTATATCTCTGAGCGTGGTATCAGCCACCGATGTCGCCGCTATCTGTATCATATTGATGTCCGGGCTGATCTCCGCCAGGACTCCCTCCATATGGGCCATGCCCCGGGCGAGCATCGTGAGGCCATGGGGCATTCCGATTTTGTTGGACTTCATGACCTCCATGATGGCCTGCAAAGTCTCGGCAACATCGACCTGCCCCATTGAGACCGTTCCGAACTCTTCGATAAAATCCCTCAG
Organism: Lachnospiraceae bacterium; assembly: GCA_017404585.1. GTDB lineage: Bacteria > Bacillota > Clostridia > Lachnospirales > Lachnospiraceae > Chordicoccus. Next base: position 3,700 of record JAFRCB010000335.1, on the reverse strand, counting down.
GTCTCTGTAAAGCTGGTCTCTGTCCGGTTTTCCCCAGAACTTTCCAAGGTCAAGCACCGCATCCGTCACCATCGTGACGTCCTTCATCCCGATACCCTGAACTCCTCTCACCATGATTCTGCGCTCGCGCTCCGTGAGCCGCCCCATCATGCCCATATCGAGCCATACGATCTTTCCGTCTCTGACTTTGACGTTGCCCGGATGCGGATCAGCATGGAAGAAACCGTCATCCATGATCTGATGGATATAATTATTGACAAATTTTGTTCCGATCTCGTCGAGATCGTAGCCCTCCGCGATCAGCTTCTCCTTGTCATCAATATCAATTCCCTCAACATACTCCATGACCAGAACGCGCTGCGTCGTGTGCTCCCGGTAAAGCTTAGGCACATAAATATAGCGGAACTGCGCGTTATTGGCAGAGAATTCCTCTATGTTCGCAGCCTCCTTGAGGAAATCCATCTCCTCCTGAGCCACCGTCCACATCTCATCGAGTACCATATCAAGGTCCACGATATTCCGCAGATTTCCCACCGGCGGCAGACGTCTCACGGCATTGTGCAGGAGGCGGATATCTCTCGCCATCGTATCGTAGATACCCTTCCTCTCAACTTTGACGACGACATCTTCCCCGGTGCGAAGCTTTGCCCGATGGACCTGAGCGATTGATGCCGAACCGAGAGGCTCCCTGTCCACAGACAAAAATACTTCTTCCCATGGTTCCCTGAAGGATCCCTTGATAACTTCCTCGACCTCCGAAAACGGCATCGGTGTGACGTTCGAGTTCAGCTTCATAAGTTCATCGCAGTATGACTTCGGCAATATATCAGAGTGGAGGGACATGATCTGACCGAGCTTTATGTAAGTCGGACCCAGTTCCTCAAGAATCACGCGCAGCTTTTCGGGAGAAACGCCGCGCGTGATCTTGTTTCTTGACAATACTTCCCGGATTTCCCTGAAGCGTGCGTCATTTTCGGCCTTCTGCCTGGCTGCTTCCGCTTTTGATCCAGGCTTATTATCACTCATTATTCTTTAGTCTCCGCCTTCAGTATAGCTTCCTTGAGTGCGGCAAGGTCATCCGCGGAAAGGCCGGAAATCATATCCGCAAAATCTTTCTTCGGCTCCTCGACCTTCTTCTCCTCCGCAGCTTCCTTTGTCTCGCGGATTTTATGCTTCAGCTCCTGATTGAGAGCCTTGCCCTGCTCAACTGTGAGTTCGCCGCGGTCGACCAGGTCCTTCAGGATCTCCTGAGATTTGTCGACTGTGAGGGCGGCTGCACCGACACCGGCCAGCAGCAATGTTCTGAGTCCGTCCGTAATGATCTTATTGTTATCCATTTTGTGTCCTCCTTTATCATTAATATAAAACTTCCCAAATTCAGTTCAATTAGCAGTCACGCCGCAAATACTGCTTCTCAGGGACGCTCCCGCTCGGTATTCAAAAGATATCACCCGGCGAGTACATAAATCAGCTCAAAAAGCCGGGGGATAAAGATCCAGAGGCCGATAATCGCCGCAGTGATGGCTGACACCAGGACTGCTCCGGCTGCGGCATCCTTGGCTTTCTTGGCAAGCGGCTTCCACTCATCCGTCGCCAGGTCGACCGCCGCCTCGAGGGCTGTGTTGACAATCTCCAGGCTCATGACCTGACCGAAAAGGACAAGGCAGATCAGCCACTCGATCTTTGATATCCGGAAAATGAAGCCGGCAATGATGACGCACACAGTAAAGCCCAGATGGATCTGCATATTGCGTTCGCTCTTCACGGTATTCCATATACCCTCGAACGCGTAACCGAAGCTTCTGTCAAGCGGCTGTTTCTTCATCCCCGTCTCCTCGCGCAATAATAGCCTGTACCGATTATGCTATCAGAACCACTCATTACATTATACACTTTTCCTCATGGATTGACACGGTATAAGTACATTTGCAACAGCACTTTTTCACTTTGCCGAATATGTAATCTGATGTCCGTTACAGTTCAGAACACACTGCATTTCAGCGCGTCCGCGGAGACTTGAAATAGCAGTTCGATTATGGTATGCTAATTGAGAATTCCGATATCGGAGGTATCAAAATGAATTATAATGAATCATCTGAAGATTATCTCGAATCAATCCTGATGCTCAGAGAGCAGCTCGGCAAGGTCCGCTCAATTGACATTGTCTATAAGCTTGGCTATTCCAAGCCCAGCATCAGCATAGCAATGAAAAAGCTTCGCGAAAAAGGTCTCATCAATATGGATGCTGACGGCTATATAACTCTGACTGATGAGGGAGCCAAGATTGCACGGCACACCTACACACGCCACAAGGTCCTGACGAATTTCTTCGAGAGCATCGGCGTAGGGCATAATAACGCCGAAGCAGATGCATGCAAAATAGAGCATGATATCAGCGATGAGACATTCAAGCGTCTCAAGGAACATATGCACAGACTTCAGGAACTGGATATCTCCCCCAAGGCCTCAGCTTTGGGAAGCACATCCGATGCAGACTGAGAGTAAAAACGCAGGCTGTCGCATTAAGGCGAGTCCGCACCACATATAGCAGTTGATATTTGCACATGTCCGCTATATGCAGTGTGAACACCGTCTGATGCGACAGCCTTTTTTTGCGTTGAAGTCTTTGACTGCTTGAATCTTTAGCGAATTCGAAGCTCCTGTCCGTTCAGAGCAGCGTACACCAGCGTATCGCCGCCGTCATAGACAAGCTTCAGTGAAAAGAACGGAATTCCCTCATTGAGAAGGCGGAAAAATATCTTATCCCCTTCCCATATGTTAAGGTCAAAAACAGCCTCCCTGTCGACCCAGCAGAGCTCTCCCTCATCGCAGTCATGCGGTTCTCCGGTAAAGGCGTCCGCCGTGAAGAGGGACATATACTCTGTTACCCCGCCGCCGGAGACAAATGTCACCAGCCCCCGGTACGCATAGCTGGTCAGCGTATAGCCGGTCTCCTCGAAAACTTCCCGTAGGACACACTCTTCCGGACTCTCGTCCTGTTCAAAGTGACCCCCGACGCCGATCCATTTATCTTTGTTCACATCATTCTTCTTCACCGTCCGGTGAAGCATCAGATATTTACCGTCTTTTTCAATATAGCACAATGTGCTGAGTAATGCGTTCATTCATTTTCCTCCAAAGCATGGTCTGAATTTCGCGTTTTCTCCGGTCACGGCAGCATATAATACATGAGACAGCCAAGGATCACAAGGATTCCGATGCAGGTCATGAGCAGTGCAAACGAGAAGTTGGCAAACAGCGGCACGACCGCATCCTCTGTCTGCCTCATGAATATCTTCAGCCGGCTGCGTCTGCCCGGACCGGCTCCCTTTACAGGTCTTTCCCTCATTGCGGTCTTTCGAAGAAGCACGACAGATGCATCAAGGCTGTCAGAGAGAATGCGGCCGATGAGAGAACCGGCAAAGACCGCAGCGCGAGCGAGCGGCACAAGGATCATATCCTCTCCGAAAACTGCCGCTGCCATGCCGAAGGCTTTCGGTATCCGACGACAGACCGGGGAAAGGATCCGATTCTCACCGAATACTCTCGCAAATTCACCGAAGATGTTCGGCAGCCACCGAGTAAGAAGCGGGCGATAAAGAAGATCCTCAAGATCAAGTTTTTCCGGCCAGAGGTTCACGTAACGCCCGTCTTTTATGAACACATGTCTGACAAGCAGAAGGTATACGAGAAGACCTAT
>JAFRCB010000334.1 GCA_017404585.1 Lachnospiraceae bacterium | reverse complement strand
GGCAAGACAACTCACCCGCTGCCAGATGATCGAGCGCAGCATCAACAAAAAATACAGAAAAGAGCTCTGGGCACCGTTCATGACAGCGATCGTAAAGTATGAGCTGATCTCTCCCGGTGATAAAATTGCAGTGTGCATCTCCGGCGGCAAGGACAGCATGCTGATGGCCAAGCTCATGCAGGAGCTCCATAAACACACCAGAGTCCCGTTCGACGTCATTTATCTGGTCATGGATCCGGGATATAATCCGATAAACCGCCAAAAAATAGAGAGCAACGCCGCTCTCCTCGAGGTCCCGATCCAGATCTTCGAGACAGATATCTTCGATGTCGCAAACAAGCAGACCAAGTCTCCCTGCTACCTCTGCGCCCGCATGCGGCGAGGCCATCTATACGCGAAGGCCAAAGAGCTTGGCTGCAACAAAATCGCGCTCGGCCACCACATGAGCGACGTCATAGAGACGGTCGTCATGGCCATGATGAACAGCAGCAAGCTGGAAACTATTGTCCCCAAAGTCCACAGTCTGAATTTCGAGGGTATGGAACTCATCCGGCCCATGTACCGCATCAATGAAGCCGATATCATTGCCTGGGCAAGGTACAACGGCCTCGAGTTCATTCAGTGCGCGTGCCGTTTTACCGAGACAACTGCCAGGGACAATGCCGAGACCATGTCCCGCCGCCGGGAGACCAAGGAGCTGATCCGCCAGCTGAAGAAGACCAACCCCGAAATCGAAGCCAGCATCTTTAACGCGTGCCACGCGGTCCAGCTCGACACATTCCCCGGCTATAAGACCCGCGGGGAGCTGCACTCTTTCACCGAGAACTATGGGGATTTTGAATAAGAGAAACTAATATGGCAGTTTCCTTAGAAATCTCCATTACACTCTGCCCCCCCATTAAAAGTGGCAGTAGAGAATTAAGAAAATGATTTTTTCTACTGCCATTTAGAGTACCTTCGAGTTTAAATTACAGTGGATCAAGATTTATTTTGTCGGATTCTACTGCCATGATTCGAAAAAAACGCAAAAAATTACAGTGTTATCGAAAAGATTTTTGCTTTCTCTACTGCCTGTTTAGAAAATTTGAGTTTTGGAACGGCAGTATGATATGATCCTTTTGCTTTTTTGTGACTGTCATTTCAGATACTCTGGCAGTCAAGTATCTAAAAAAGCAAGATTGAAACTGCCGACCCATCAGTCGAAATCCCAAAAAAGCAATATTAAAACTGCCGTCCGCCAGTCGAAATCCCAAAAAAGCAAGATTTAAACTGCCGACCCATCTGTCGAAATCCTAAAAAAGCAATATTAAACTGCCGTCCGCCAATCGAAAGCAAAAAAAGATTAAAACTACCAACCAAAATCAATTCAAGTCTCGCGAGCGAGACTTGAATGACAAATTATAGATTCTTCACCATAAGGCACCGGATCGCGTTCAGCACGCAGATCACCATGACGCCGACATCAGCGAAAATAGCAAGCCACATGTTGGCTATTCCGAGCGCCCCGAGGAGCAGGCATGCCAGCTTCACGCCGATGGCGAAATAGATATTCTCGTACACTATGCGCATGCACTTCCTGGCTATGCGGATAGCCTTGGCAATTTTGAGCGGATCATCGTCCATGAGGACCACGTCCGCAGCCTCGATCGCTGCATCTGACCCGAGAGCCCCCATCGCGATACCGATGTCAGCCCGGCCGAGCACCGGAGCGTCATTGATACCATCGCCGACGAACGCGAGACGATCCTTTTCAGTTGACGATGCCAGAAGCTTCTCGACGTGCCCGACCTTGTCCGCAGGAAGGAGACCCGCATGGTACTCGCTGATCCCGACTTCGGATGCCACCGCTTTAGCCACATTTTCCTTGTCGCCGGTCAGCATGACGGTGCGCCTTACACCGGCTTTAGCCAGGGCTTTCATGGCTTTCGAAGCGTTTCCTTTCAACTCGTCAGCGATCAGGATATGGCCGGCATACTCTCCATCCAGAGCAATGTGAACGACCGTTCCTACATGACGGCAATCCCTGGCTGTGACGCCGAGCCTCTCCATAAGGCGAAGATTGCCGGCCGCTACCTGTTTTCCGTCGACAACGGCGACCACACCTTCACCCGAATATTCGGTCACATCAGACACACGTCCGAGGTCGAGAGGTTTGCCATAGGCTTCCTGAAGGCTTCTGCTGATCGGATGGCTCGAATGAGCTTCCGCCAGGGCAGCGAGCTCAATGAGTTTCATATCCTCCAGAGCGCTGTGATGCACGCCGGCCACAACAAAGTTTCCCTTGGTTATGGTCCCGGTCTTATCAAATACGACCGTCTTCACCTGCGACAGCGTCTCCATGAAGTTGGAGCCCTTGATCAGAATACCCTGATTGCCTGCCCCGCCGATGCCTCCGAAGAAGCTCAGCGGAATACTGACGACGATAGCGCATGGACAGCTGATTACAAGGAAAGTCAGTGCTCTGTAGATCCAGTCGCCCCACATCGGCTGCATACCGATCACGAGCCGGATGATTGGGGGAAGGACCGCCAATGCAAGCGCGCTGTAACACACCGCCGGCGTATACACTTTTGCAAATTTCGTTATGAACTGCTCAGACCTCGACTTCCGCGACGTCGCGTTCTCCACCAGATCAAGGATCTTTGAGGCGGTCGATTCCTCGAATTCCCTCGTCGTCTCAATCTTTATGACGCCGGTCATGTTGACGCAGCCGGAGATGACTTCATCGCCGACCTGCACATCCGCCGGAATGCTCTCACCGGTCAGCGCGGCAGTATTGAGTGTCGTGTGTCCTTCGGTGATTACGCCGTCGATCGGCACTTTCTCTCCCGGGTTCACCACGATGATGGAGCCAACCTCGACGTCATCCGGATCGACCTTCTCTATCTGCCCATCCTCCTCGATGTTGGCATAATCCGGTCGGATATCCATGAGATCGGAAATGTTCTGCCGGCTCTTTCCGACAGCGTAGCTCTGGAAGAGCTCACCGATCTGGTAGAACCACATAACAGCTACGCCCTCGGTGTACTCGCCGAGGGCCATGGCGCCGATGGTCGCAACGCCCATAAGGAAATTCTCGTCGAACACCTGTCTGTTCATGATCCCCTTGAACGCTTTTCGAAGAATATCATATCCGACTGTGAGGTAGGGAATCATGAATAATGCAAATCTGAGAATCGGCTTATCATCAAGCGGCAGAAGCAAGAGGACGGCCATCATCACTCCCGCCGAGATGACCCTGATCAGCAGATTTTTTTGTTTTTTATTCATGGCAGATCCTGTCAGATAAAGATCTGGCAGTCGTCCTCCACAACCTTGCAATTCTTGATGACGTTCTGCATCACTGCGTCGACGTCAGCACCGTCCTCGAATTCGACCTTCATCTTGAGTGCCATAAAATTGACTGTCGCATCCTTTACGCCGGGAGTCTTCTTTGTGGCTTCTTCCATCTTATTTGCACAGTTAGCGCAGTCGACATCGATTTTATAAGTTTTCTTCATGGCAAGATCCTCTCTTCCTGATTTTGAAACATTACTTTTTCTTTCATCATATGAACACTTATTCATATGTTTGATTCTATTCTATCACATCCCGGTGCGTTGTCAATACATTTTTCTATCTCACAGAGAAGGACCGCGCGCTGCGCCGGTTTCCGAGACTTCCGTGCGGCCTGTCTGAACTATACAAAATCGCGGCTGTTCAGACGGGCTGCTTTCACAGTTCGCTTAACCGGCGGCAAAGCATCCTTCTTCGTGAGAAAAGCATTGTGAGTCCGACCGAGAGATCAGCAAACGCGCGAGCGTTTCTCAGCTCACAGGGAAGGACTCACGCTTTTCGATGAAGATGATGTTTGCGCCGGTTTCCGAGACTTCCGTGCGGCCTGTCTGAACTATACAAAAATACAAAATCGCGGCTGTTCAGACGGGCTGCTTTCACAGTTCGCTTAACCGGCGGCAAAAGAAAGACTGCCGCGCACCCGGCGCGGCAGCCCTCCCTAAGGCAATACTATAAAATGGGGATACATCTTACAGCTGAAAAATACTCTCCATCATCTGATGTTGTAAAGGAACTTGACGATCATGCCTCTCGTGCACGCAGCCTTGTCTCTGAATGTTCCGTCGGAGAAGCCGTTCGTGACCTTCTTCTCCACCGCCCAGAGAACAGCTGTCTTGTAAGCCGGTGTGATCGCATCCTTGAACGGGCTCTTCGTTGTCTTCGGCTTCGGCTGTCCCTTGTATCTCCAGATAAAGGTTACGATCTGACCGCGTGTGCACGACTTATCGACTCCGAAGGTGCCGTCCGAGAAGCCCTTTGTGATGCCCTTCTGCTGTCCCCAGAGAATAGCCTTGTAGAAGACGTGATTCATAGGAACATCCTTGAACGGGCTCTTTGACTGATATTTCGGATTCGGCTTGCCGGCCATTCTCCAGAGGAACATCATAGCCTGTCCGCGTGTGCACGGATCATCGATGCCGAAGAGATTTGTTCCGGTGTAGCCTTTTGTGATGCCCTTATCGACTGCCCAGTAAATCGCTTTGAAGTACGGATGCTTCGGATCCCTGACATCATCGAAGAGTCCGTCATCGACTTCTTCGGGTTTCTCGGGTTTCACGGGTTCCACGACTTCATTCTCGACATAGCTTCCGAGCTCTACAGTGTTCTCAAGAGCAGACGCGTAAGCCGCGACTTTATATTCAGCTGACTGGTCAAGAGCCTCTGCCAGGATTTCAGCTTCGGCTTCAAATTCGCCCGCTGCATCGACTTCGAAGAAAATCGTTGACGTTGCTACGACCTTGTCATTCTGCGTGATCCTAAATTCTACCGGGATGCGCAGAGGCGGATTCTCATCTTCGGTGAAGCTGGATGCGGCGACTGTGTTCAGGTAATCACTGATCTTATCGCTGACCGTAAGTTTGGCAAGCGCTGTGACTGTGTGCTCATCTGCCGACGCGCTCTTCTTCTCGACGGAACCGCTGAGGATCTCCGCGGATGTCGTCGTAGAGTAGGATCCCTCCAGAATGTACTGTACCGCCGGGATGAAGTGCGGCAGGTAGAAGGAGCTAGTATGGGTGCCATTGTCGACCAGATGATAATGCTCGATTTCCTTTTCTGTGAGAACCCGGCTCATCTGCTCCTGCACATCATAGAAGTTGTACATATCCTGATTGCCGCAGGCCATGTAGATCCTGTACATGTCAAGATATTCTTTGGAGACCGCAGCCCCGTCAGAGACGGCAGATGTGTAGCTGAGAGCTCCGTAGAAACTGATAACACCCGAGAAGAGGTTCGGATTGAAGAGGCCGAGACCGACGGAACCTGCGCCGCCCATCGAGCAGCCGGCCGTATATCTGTAGCGCTCATCATTAATTGTACGATAATTTTCATCTACATAGGGGACCAGATCCTTGATGACCATGTCGCCGTATGTGCCTCTCCAGAAGCTTGACTTTGTCGGGTCATCCGGAATGACAACAATCATGTCGCGGATCAGCCCGGCCTTGACAGCCTCATCGAGGACCTGATCGATATCATCGATCTCGTATGTCTTACTTGTGCTGTTGATACCGTGGAAGAGGTAAAGCGTCGGGTAACGCTTGACATTATCCTTCTCATAGTAATCTTCCGGCAGATAGAGACGGAATGTCTCTGTACTTCCGGTCGATGCAGACTCATACTCCTCCACTGTGAGGCGGGAATCGCCTGCAGCAATCTTATCATAGGCTGCTCTGGAGTAAATGCCTACCGGGCCTTCATACCAGCCGCCGCCACCGCTGGAGTTGCAGATGCGGACTGCGATCGTATTCTCGCCGCCGTAATTGATGAACTCGGAGTCGATCGGATATACGCAGTTGACATCCCACGGATTCGAACCGTCATAGACACCGACGTTTTCCGGAGCAATGTCGTATCTCATACCGGAAGATCCGATAAGATGTCCGTTGACATATGTCTCGTTGGCCTCATCGAAAAAGCCGACTGCCATGGTAAGATCTTCTGTCGGGAAGTCAGCGGGAACATCGAATGTGCGGATGTACCACGCATAGCCGCCGTAATTGTCCTGGCCGCCGAGGGACTCATCAAAATCACCTGTCCACCAGCCGAGGCATGGCTGTACAACGCCCCAGGACTCATAGACATCCGGTGTAAGGTAGGCGATCCTGTCGAGGTCGACAATAGTCGGGTCATTCCTGCGATAGGTCTTATAGGCCTTGAAATACCAGTTGCCCATAAGGTCGATCAGTTTCTCATCGTCTGCTTCGCCGCAATCCTGTACAGTGACCAGATCCAGAGTGGCAAGTTCATGCTCCATACCAAGGAGAGAAATGCTGGCTGTCACTGTTGTGTTGAGACCGTCCGCCATGTCGCTGCTCTGAAGCTCAATGTGCTTTTCAGCCTGCTCATCAGCCGTGAGAGTTCCAAGGGATTCGCTGACACTGTAGAGCTCGCTGCCTGTGAGCGGATCTGTCATCTTAACTGTCAGTGTGACATCCGGGATCTCATCAACATATTTTTCGATTCTGCTGTTCACTGTGATCTTCACAGTCGCGTCGATCGTGTTATCAGCGCTTGTAACAGCCTGAGGCGTACAGCTGAGGCTTCCGGCAAAGAGATTCTCCGTAAATCTCCGACTGAATCTGTTCAGGGAACGATGAAGACCTCCCATATAGAAGTCCGCATTCTCCTCTCCGTCGAGGATTGCGTATTCTACCATTTTCGGATCCGGGGTGCTGTAAAGATAATAGGATCCGCCGTATGCCCAGTAAGGATTCGATCTCTTCTCAAGACCTGCACCGATATCGGATGTCCCGCCGGCTATTGTGCTGTCAGCGGATCCGTTCGGCGCGTCGATGTAGAAGAACTTGTTTCTCAGGAAGTTGCTGCCTCTGCCGCCCATACGGTCCATACCGGCTACGAAATCATTGTATACAGAGCCCTTATCCCCAAGATACGGATTGAAGTCACTTGTGAAATCGCCCATGAGAGAGCCGAAGCAGTGGAACAGATTTGCAACCTCAGGATGACTCGTACTCTCGATCGTTGCGATCTCATACGCCATATATCCGCCGACGTTCACGCCGAGAATCGCACGGTAATTGGGATCGGCAATGACAGAGTAATTGCTCTCGATCTCCTCGATAAGCTCCGGGAGCTTGGCAACATAATCTTCACCTGCCTTATATTCAGGCATGACAACGATCATATCGATAGCTTCTTCGCTGCTCGTGATCTCATCGAGGACAGCCTCGATTCCGTCTTCGAAATACTGGTCCGCGCTGAAGCCGTCATACGGCATCAGATAGACGGACGGGTATTTCTGAGTCTCTGTATATGTCTCAGGTACATACACTCTGTACTTGTAAACCGGAGCAATCTTGCCAACTTCTTCCTCATTTTCCTCAGAAAGAATTTCAGCTGTATCTTCGGTCAGTGCGGCCTCGGGAGCTTCTGTGTCCTCCGCCACAAGAGCAACCTCCTCCGCGGTGTCCTCCACCAGGATCTCGTCCTCTGCAGCTTCTTCCACCATTATCTCCTCATCCGGAAAAGCATCGGGTCCACCGGCATAGACCGACGCGCCGAGGGAAATGGTCATCGCGGCTGCAAGGAATACACTTAGAAACTTTTTCATCTCTCACTCCTTTCCGTCCATGCTCAGCGAAACGTGTTGTCTGCTCACTCCTCCTTAACGAATGAGCCGTATCAGCATTTCGAATATGTGGACAGTATTCTGATAATAATATTATCGTCTTTCAGTGAGAGATACCATTGAGTGTCTTGTCCGATAACTTGATGTTTTTTTACTTTCTGTTCTTCTTTCTGTACTCGGACGGCGGCATTCCCTTCTGAGCCTTGAAAGTGCGGTTAAAATGCTCCAGAGACTGATAGCCGACGATCTCGCTGATCTGGTAGATCGGTATTTTGCTCTCGATAAGCAGCCGGCAGGCCATCTGCATTCTGTAGGCTGTCAGGATCTCCGTGAAGGAATGGCCGGTCTCCCTGCGCACGAGACGGCTGAAGTATGCGGGCCGGTAGCCGAAGGCATCGGCAGCTTCCTCGAGAGATGTATTTGCAAAACTTTTATGCAAATATTGATATATCCTGTATCTGATATCCTTCTCCCCCTGCATCAGATATTTATCGGCATCGCGGAGGAGCAGCGAAAAGAGACAGATCACCAGACTCTTTTCAATCATCTCGTAATAGTGGCGGTGGCAGTAATATTCGAGGAACATGCGCTCAATGCATTTCCTGATTTCAGGATCATCACCGCAGGAAAAATATAGGTACGGCGTTCTGTTCTCCCCGCGCAGCACACCCTGGAAGAAGTTCGACAGCAGGTTGTCATTGGAGAGTATATCGAAAAATGCCGTCTCGAACGTGCTCTTCTTCAGCATGATATTCAGCACGATGCCGTCATCCGAAAAGACTTCCAGTGCGTGGCGGGTACCGTCAGGCAAAATGATAATATCGCCGGGCACCATCTCGTAGCTCTCCGTCTCGCTGAACCGGTTGACCGCCCTGCCCTCCATGACGCAGACGACCTCTATATACTCATGCGAATGGTAGTAGGACGGCGTATAGCGGCTGTGCTTCCAGACAGACAGGTCTGCCGCCAGCGGAAAAATGATCGAGTATTCCCCGAGCACGGAAAACGGCGCGAAAAGTTCGGGGACCGTAAGCCCCCGGTTCTGCAGATCTTTGACATCCAGCGACTTTAAATACTCCTGATAGGCCGCCGGGTCACCCTGCTTTTTCATATAGAGATCCCTGTAAAAGAGCTCGTGCTCCTCCCATCTGTGGATCAGGTCTTCAAATTTATATTCCATATCAAAACCCCTAAAAGTGCCCTCTATTCACATCATAAAGTATCGGATTCGCGTTGCCGGTACAATCCGGGCGCCTGGCCTTACGCCTACGAAAAAATCCCACTTGCACACCGTGGAAATAATCCGGATGTGAAGTGAGATTACTTACTGTCTGTCATTATTAGCTAAAACTTCCTGACCGAATTTCTGCCATCTCCGGTAAGTATTATTCTTCTATATGTTCGAGCCCCTGATAGATGATCGATCTGACATGTTCGTCGGCAAGAAAATAGATGACCTGCTTGCCGTCCCGTTTGTTCTTGACCAGCTTTGCGTTCTTTAAGATTCGCAGCTGATGGGAAATTGCGGACTGGGTCATCCCCAGAAGCTCCGCGAGATCACATACGCAGATGTCAGCCTCAAAGAGGGCAAATAATATTCGGATCCTTGTCGAATCTCCGAACACTTTAAAGAGCTCCGCCAGGTCATAGAGCTCATCCTCGGCCGGCATGTGCTCCCGCACTGCCTGAACAGTCTCGGCATGGACCTCCGTGTGTTCGCAGTGTTCAATTTCATTTATAGCCATGGCGATCCCCCGCTTTCATTTGAATATTCGTTCATATGTGATTAAGGCTATCACAGGAGTAGCATTATGTCAATTGTCACGGCACATTGCTGTCCTTGTTCAAAACATTGAACAATCTGTGACTTCTATTGACTTTTGGGGCGTTTCAGCTATTATGAAATTGCGCCGTATCCGCGCCTAAGGCGGAACAGCAGCAGGAGGAAACTAAATATGAAAAAGAATTACGATCTTCTCACACTCGTGCAGCTCGCAATGCTCATCTGCATCCAGCTCGTCATGAAAGCCATCGGACTCGGAAGCGTGCCGGTAGGCCCGCTCTACATGAGCTTTCTGACATTGCCGATCGCAGTGGCAGCCATCATCATCGGTCCGGCAGGCGGTGCCATCACCGGAGCCGTATTCGGACTCGTGAGCTTCAAGGACGCACTCACCGGAGGTTCTGTCATGACGAGCACGCTCCTCGGAGTC
>JAFRCB010000333.1 GCA_017404585.1 Lachnospiraceae bacterium | reverse complement strand
GGCCTCCACTGCCAGCGACGTCTTCGTATTGATGCGCTCCATGAGAAGGCTCCTCACCATACTCAGCATCTGGGATGCAAATGCAGCCGACACCAAAAATGCCATCATTCCGATAAGCACTGAAGCCTGCTTATTCATAAGAATCTTTCCTGTCACAAGAGAGTACACTTTCGGCTCGATCGTTCCGACCAGAGTCACAACCAATGTGGCAAGTGCTATCTGCAGAAAATCGCTGTTAGATATACTATTCTTCATGTAGAGGATCAGATCGGGAATTCCGAGAGGTTTCATCGGCAGGGATTGATAAAAGCAGAAGGCTTCCATCTCGAACAATCCCGCGTTCTTCTTTGTCACCACATTCATTTTTCCCGTGACCGGATCGCTGAACCAGTACGTTCCGAATAGGTTCGGCAGCAGTGCGACCGCATTCCCGCTCTCCCGGAAAAAACCGAGCATAGGACCGTAGGCATCATACTGCCAGCCTTCTGTGAGCTCAACGTCGCGGATCATGAGGCCCGTAGGGCGAAGAACATAGTCAAGCTGATCGCCGATATTCTTTACATTCTCCGGGAGCTCGACCGGCTTTTCGTGATAATACTTTAAAATTGAATCAAGCGCTTCTTTGGCGATCAGTCTCTCATCCTGCAGCCTCTGGGCTGCTTTCTCATCCAGCACGACACCGGCCAGACGCAGAAAAGAATCCTCCAGGATTTCCTGGTCGCTCGCAAGGCGCTCTTTTATTTGCTCGTCAAACCAACCCATTGACGCTGACCTCCTTACTCTGACGTGACAAGCTCGGTGTAGGCGCCGCCCCGCGCATACAGCTCCTCGTGTGTTCCCCTCTCGACGATCTTTCCCTTTTCAAGAACGATGATCTCGTCGCAGTCCCGGATCGTGGAAAGGCGATGGGCTATAACTATGCAGGAGATGCCGCGGTCCTTCACGGCCTTCACCAGCTCGTACTCGGTCTTGGCATCCAGAGCGCTGGTCGCCTCGTCCAGAATGATGATCGACGGGTCCTGCGCAAGGGCACGGGCAATCTCAAGACGCTGCCGCTGCCCGCCGGACAGATCCCGGCCATTCTCAATAAGCTTATATTTGTAACCGCCGGGCCGCTGGAGGATATCATCGTGGATCTGTGCATCCCGGGCAGCGAGAACGATTTCAAAGTTCTCGATAGAATTGTCCCACATGCGGATATTGTTCTCAATCGTGTCCTCGAACAGCACTATATCCTGATCGACCATGGCAATCGAACCTGTGATGACCGCTCTGGGGTAAGCTTCCATGGGCTTTCCGTCAAAGAGGATCTCGCCCTCCCACGGCTGATAGAGACCTGTTACCAGCTTGCTGACCGTTGACTTGCCGCTGCCGCTGCTGCCGACGATAGCAACACGGCTGCCGGGCTTAATGTGGGCCGAGAAATCCGTGATGACGGGGGTCCCGAGGCGGGAGTAACCGAATGTGAGATTCCTGATCTCGATATCCCCGAGGAGCTTTGCGTAGCTGATATTTTCACGGACCTCTTCATCCTTTATCATCGGATCGTCCGGATATTCCATAACGTCATCAACGCGCTCCATCTGAGTACGCATTTCCTGGATCAGCTGACCGGCGCTGATCATAGTCTGAGCCGGTCCCATGAACGAAGCTAAAAGCCCCTGGAAAGTCGTGATCATACCGACAGTGAAATTGTCATTCATTGCAAGCAGTATGCCCATGAACATGACCGCGTAATTGGAAAGCGAGCTGATAAATGAGGGAATCCATCCGATCTTCGCGTTGAGTGTCGCGTACTTTACATTCTGTGTATTGACCGAAGCCTGATATCCTGCCCATCTTCTGAAAAATCCCTCCTCCGCGCCGGAGGACTTGATCGTCTCAGTCATACTGATGCCTGCCAGGGTCGCGGAGACCAGCTTTCCCTCGTCGCGCATGAGCACTCTCGTGAGATTTACGCGCTTCTCGGACATATACCGGGCGACCAGCATGTTAAGCACCAGAGATGTGACGCCCACCAAAGTCATAGCCGGGCTGTAGCGAATCATGACCACGAGGTAGAAGAGCATCATGAACATGTTGAGTACCAGCGGAGCCACCTGTCCGACCAGGGTGCTCGCAATCGACGCGTTCGTGTACTGCCTCTGCATGATATCACCGGTCATGCGCTGAGAGAAGAACTCAATCGGCAATCTGAGGACCTTCCACAGATAGGAGGCATTGCCTTCGATCGCCATCTTCCCGTTGATTTTGAGAGAATACGTGACCCTCGCCCACTCGACAATGATCTGAAACACTGCAAGGAGCGACATGACCACAATAAACGGATGCAGCCAGCCGGGAGCCCTGCCGGTCAGGAGCCGGTCGAAGAATATCCTGGACATGACCGGATTAATAATGCCGAACAGGTAACCGATGACTGTCGTCATGACAACGAAAGCGACGGCGGATCCTGCTCCGCGAAGTCTCTTTGCCGCAAATTCCAGCGTACTCTTGCGCTTGCCGGAAGGCTCAAAATCTTCACTCGGAGTAAAGGCAAGCACAACGCCGGTAAAAGAATGGTCGAATTCTTCCTGGGACACCTCGACCCTGCCTCTTGCGGGGTCGTTTATAATCGCTTTATCCTTCTTGAAACCGTTAAGGACCACAAAGTGGTTGAAATTCCAGTGAATAATGCACGGGAAAGTACCGTTCTCTCTCAGAGACTTGATATCCATCCGGTATCCCTGCGGTTCGAGACCGTAACTCACTGCCGCCAAATATACATTCTTTAGGTTGGAGCCGTCGCGCGAGACACCGCAGTCGAGGCGGACCTGCTCGAGCGGGATCCATTTGCCGTAATACGCAAGTACCATAGTCAGGCTGGCGGCACCGCATTCGAGTGCCTCCATCTGCATGACCACAGGTACTTTGGCCACCTTAGGATACCTCAGCGGCTCTTTTACTGTTTTTCTGTCTTTTTGCTGCTCTGCCATGCGGGAAATCCCCTTTCTATATCAGTTGAGCAGGAAGCTGATCGGCTTCGTGGTCTCTGTCACGATCTCAGCACTGTAAAAGCCTGCAGGTATGTTCTCACCGTCCTCTGTCGCGATACTGATGAACACGGCGTTATATATGTCACAGTCAGTGACAGTGAGCTTTTGTCCGTCTATGGAAGCTCGTCTGTTCTCCTCGAAAAACTTCATATAGCCTCCTCCGTCATCATATGTCGAGATGATGCCGTTATTTACCGTAAGAAATACAGTCGGGGCGGCGTCATATTCAAGTGCCCGGTCCGCTTCATCAAGCTCCATCACATAATAACCGTCTTTCAGCTCGGTATCGCTGTCGAACTTGAGTTCCAGCGACAGCTTGCGGGTCTGAATGATGTCCTGCACGTATCCGGTGCGGTCAGCAAAGCGCACCGGCATCTGCATCGTGATTAAATCTGGCTGCGAGAAGGATACGTCCGCGCTGACATCGCCGTTATCTACCAGAACGTTAATATCGATCGTATTCTCCATCGTAGTCGTTGAGGCATATACTATAAAGCCGATAAGAAGCGCGGCGATCGCGGACAGAAGCATCCACATCCGGGGGCTGGTGACCCGCATATAGTCATGCAGCTGCTCCGGTGATGATATGCGCTCCAGGCTCTCTTTTCTGAATAACTGATTTCCCATGTGAATGAAGCTCCTTTCAATGGTAAAAATAGCGCGAGGGGCTTTGCATATGCAAATGCAGCCTCCTATTTTACGCTGATTATAATATTTTAGCACAAATGGTCGTGTGGTAGCGCTATAAAAAGAAAAATGTATGGTACAATGGAGGAAACACCACGCAGCCGGACAGAAATCTCATCTTTGTCTCCCACCCCTATAAAGCAGGGATATCGTGCACTGAGGTATACTGCGGCCGGCTCGTTGACACAGGGAGGTCCCAATGAAGCTCAATACCAATCAGACGATCCGCATAGGCTTTGCCTTTTTATCGATCTGCGCTTTCTGGCAGCTCTACAACAACGTAGTCCCGCTCATTCTGACCAACACATTCCATCTGAATGAGACCTACTCCGGCATGATCATGGCCGCGGATAACGTGCTCGCTCTTTTCCTTTTGCCGCTCTTCGGATCCATTTCCGACAGGACGAATACCCGCATGGGGCGAAGAAAGCCCTTCATCCTGTTCGGCACCATAGCGGCGGTCTGCGCGATGCTGCTCCTGCCGCTCATCGACAACCTATATGCGGGTACGCACAATCAGGTCCTCACCGGCATATTCATCGCCGTCCTCGCCCTCATTCTCATCATTATGGGCACTTACAGAAGTCCGGCTGTCGCCCTGATGCCCGATGTGACTCCCAAGCCTCTGCGCAGCCGCGCAAATGCAGTCATCAACCTGATGGGCGCTCTCGGCGGCATCATATACCTCATCATCGCGACTCTTCTGTATTCGGAAAAGCGCACAGCCGGCCTTGACCACGTCAACTACTTCCTGCTCTTTGCGATCGTCGCCGGGATCATGCTGCTCTCACTGGCAATTGTCATGTTCACGGTCGACGAGGTGGCCCTCTCCGCAAAAATGCGTGAGTACGAGGCTGCCCATCCGGAAGAGAATCTCGCTGAGACAGACGAATCCGGCCATGAGGCTCTGCCGGCAGATGTGAAGAAGAGTCTCGGCTTTATCCTGGTCTCCGTCTCGCTATGGTTCATCTCCTACAATGCGGTCGAGACCTGGTTCACGACCTACGCCAGCAGGCAGTGGAACATGGCCCTCGGAAGCTCGTCTTTATGCCTGACCATAGCGACAGTCGGCGCGATCATAACCTACATTCCCGCCGGTGCCATGGCCGGAAAAATCGGCAGAAAAAAAACGATCCTGGGAGGAATCGTTCTCATGATCGCCGCATTTGCATTGATCTTCATTTACACGCTGCTGTCAAATCAGTTCAGCCCGATCCTCTATGTCATCTTCGTCATGATCGGTGTAGGCTGGGCAGCGATCAACGTGAACTCTCTGCCCATGGTCGTCGAGATGTGCAAGGGAAGCGATATCGGAAAATTCACCGGCACCTACTACACGTTCAGCATGGCGGCCCAGACCGTGACCCCCATCGTCGCCGGCTGGCTGATGAACCATGTGAGCTACGGCACGCTTTTCCCGTACTCGCTGTTCTTTATCACGGCCGCGTTCCTGACCATGAGCATGGTGAAGCACGGGGACTCCGAGGTGACAGTAAAGAAGGGTCTTGAAGCCTTTGACATAGATGATTAAATCTTTGTGATCTTAATAACAGTGGGGCTGTCGTATTTGACGATGTCCCTGCATACAGCAGCCATTTGCCGATAAAGTCTGCTGTATGTCGGGATTCGCCGGATTACGGCAGCCCTCATTTATTGCATGAAATCATATTCAGTTGTTGTCGCCGGGAGATTCATCCGCATCATCATAAGTCTTCTCGCTGATGATGTAGCGCGGCCTGTGCTTGCTCTCCATGTAGATCTTACCGATGTACTCGCCGATGACGCCGAGAGACAGCATTTGCAGACCGCAGGTCAGGAAAATGATGACCACCGTACTGGCCCAGCCCGGAACAGTGTTGCCCATGAATCGGTCCACGACTGCCCAGATGATGCCGATAAAGCTGAGGAATGACATGATTGCTCCGATCGCGGCAATCATGCGGATCGGCTTGATGCTGAGCGATGTAATTCCGTCAAAAGCCAGCCCCAGCATTTTTGCCAGCGAATAATGGGAACTGCCGGCAAGGCGCTCATGACGCTCATAATAGACGCTGGTGCTCTTGAATCCGACCAGCGGGAACATACCCCGAAGGTACAGATTCACCTCCTTAAAGTTCGCGAACTCCCGCAGAACTTTCGACGATGTCAGCCGATAGTCCGCATGGTTGTAAACGACTTCCGCTCCCATGGCATTCAGGAGCTTATAGTAGAGCTGCGCGCTCGAACGTTTAAAGAACGTATCCGATTCGCGGTTGGACCGGATGCCGTACACGATATCACAGCCGTCCGCGTAAGCATCGACCATGTCTTCCATGGCGGTCACATCATCCTGCCCGTCGCAGTCAATGGATATCACTATGTCAGCGCGATCCTTGGCCTCCATGAGCCCGGCTAGAACTGAGCTCTGGTGGCCTCTGTTCCGGCTCTGGCGAATGCCGGTGAACACCGGATCCTCAAGTGCCAGAGACGAAATGATCTGCCATGTTGAATCTTTGCTCCCGTCATCCACAAAAAGGACCCTGCTCTCGCTGCTGATCTTGTCTTTTTCGATCAGATCCCGAATCTCATCCCTGAACATGACGGACGTGACCGGCAGGACTTCCTCCTCGTTGTAGCATGGAATCACTATATATAAAATTGGGTTCATAAATAAATCCTCGGTTATCACAGATAGAAATCCACTGTCCTTGAGCGGTGGGTGATTGACATCTCAAACCCGCATATGCTCTTAATGCTCACCCGTGTCGCCCGCCGCTTGTCCGGTCCGCCTGTCCTTGAGCGCTGCGAAAATATGCAGCGACGACATTTTCTGCCAAAAAAGCGTGACCAGTCTGGCTGCGGCGTAAGACATGACCGCCAGTGTGACAAATGACGGCACCGCCCAGTGAGTCACGACGACTATTTTTACTATACCGTAAAAATAATAACAGAAAAACGAGTGAATGAACCATATATTTGTGCTTTCCTTCCCAAATGCATCAAATATTTTTCCCAAACCCGGAAAGCTGCGCGCCAGATCGGGAATAAGCACACAAAGCAAGGGAGCGTAGATGACATCGAAATACTTGCTTAGGAAGACCTGACGGAGGATGATCACTGCCAGGAAGAGCAGGATTTCAGCTGCCGTTCGGAGTTTTCCGGCCCTGTCCAAAAAGGCTGAAATCCGGTCAAGCAAGTCATTTCCGGCACAAAAGACACCCATCACAAAGCAGGCGTAGAACGGTTCTCCCATGCAGAAAAAAGAATCGTAGATCAGGTTGCCCTGCCGGGCTTCTCCGAGGAAGGCATACCATATGTCAGGGAAGACTTTCCCGAAGAGTACTGTGATAATGAGGATGATGAGGAATTTTGCGGCAGGCCTGCATTTGCCCGAGGCATATCTCACCAGCGGGAAGCAGAGGATCATCAGCACATAGCATCGCAGGAACCACCACTCATAGTTGTAGGTGTCGTAGATTGCCAGAAAGTTGAGCACAAGCTCTTTGAGCGAGAATACGTTGTAGCGCCCGCAGAACGAGGCATCCACGGCGTACACGCCCTGGTTTCCGAAGAATATGAAGGCGATCGGGATGAAAATGATGAAGACTTTCCAATATGAGATATACAATTTTTTGAGTCTGCCCAGAGTGTCGAACTTAGTTCCCGCGTAGCGTTTTGCGAGGCCGTAGCCGCCGAGAAAGAAGAACAGGGGCACGCATATTTTTCCGAAGTGCCCGATAAAAACAAAGAAATATGTATCTCCGAGGGGAATAAGACCCTTAAGGCCTCCGTCGGCGATCCTTTCCTGGAATGCCCACATGTGGTGCATGAGCATGAGGATGACCGCGGCTCCCTTGATTATTCTGGTGTCGTTTTTTGTCAAAAGCTTCATTATTGGATCCTGAAATTGTCTACAGCCTCAAAGTGAACGTTGACAATTATAGCAGATATAGTCAAAGACGAAAAGGGGACGGTTCTTTTCGCGCGAAAAAATCCACGCGAACAGAACCGTCCCTAACTCGTCACTGCGGTTCAGCCCGTCTGAACGGCTGCGTCATCGGCTCAGATGTCGAACTTCGGGATGGACGCAAACCCTCTCTCAAGGTCCTCGTCCGTCGGAATGTAGTCTGTCATGGTCCCATTGTTGAACTGCTCGTAGGCGACCATGTCAAAGTAACCGGTGCCGGTGAGGCCAAAGATGATTGTCTTCTCCTCTCCGGTCTCCTTGCACTTCAGGGCCTCATCGATCGCAGTGCGGATTGCATGGCTGGACTCCGGAGCCGGAAGGATGCCCTCGGTGCGGGCGAACAGACGGGCTGCCTCGAAGACAGATGTCTGCTCAACGGCGACCGCCTTCATGTAGCCGTCATGATACAGCTGGGAGAGGATCGGGCTCATGCCGTGGAAGCGGAGGCCGCCGGCGTGGTTCGCGGACGGAATGAAATCATGGCCCAGCGTGTACATCTTGGCAAGCGGTGTGACCATGCCGGTGTCGCAGAAATCATACACATACCTGCCTCTCGTGAAACTCGGGCAGGATGCCGGCTCGACCGCGATGATCTCGTAATCCGCCTCGCCGCGGAGCTTCTCGCCCATGAACGGGGAGATGAGGCCGCCGAGATTGGATCCGCCGCCGGCACAGCCGATGATCATATCCGGCTTGATGCCGAACTTTTCGCATGCAGCCTTAGTCTCAAGACCGATGACCGACTGGTGGAGCAGGACCTGGTTGAGGACGCTGCCGAGGACGTAGCGGTAGCCGTCATTTGCAAGCGCCACCTCGACCGCCTCGGAGATCGCGCAGCCAAGCGACCCGGTCGTGCCCGGATGCGCGGCCAGGATCTTGCGGCCGATCTCAGTCGTGTTGGACGGGGACGGTGTCACGTCGGCACCGTAAGTGCGCATGACTTCGCGGCGGAACGGCTTCTGCTCATAGGAGACCTTGACCATGTAGACCTTGCAGTCGAGACCGAAGAACGAGCAGGCCATGGAGAGGGCTGTGCCCCATTGGCCGGCACCGGTCTCGGTGGTGACACCCTTGAGTCCCTGCTTCTTCGCGTAGTAAGCCTGTGCGAGAGCTGAATTCAGCTTATGGCTGCCGGACGTATTGTTGCCCTCGAATTTATAGAAAATGTGAGCCGGCGTGTCCAGAGCTTTCTCGAGATACTCCGCATGCATGAGCGGTGACGGGCGGTAAATTTTGTAGAAATCATAAATTTCATCGGGAATATCGTAGTAAGCTGTGTCATTGTCAAGTTCCTGAGCGATCAGATCCTCACAAAAGACCGGCGCAAGGTCGGCTGCCGTCATCGGCTTAAGCGTTCCCGGATGAATAAGCGGCGCCTGCTTTGTCTTCATATCAGACCTTACGTTATACCATTTCTTCGGGATTTCCTTCTCGTCAAGATACATTTTGTACGGAACATTCAGTTTACTCATTTTTTTCTCCTCCTTTTTCTTTCCGGCATCTGCCGGGATTCCTGGAGACAGCCGCGCACTGCGGTGCGCTCCGCCTGTATAAGAACCTCTGCGGTCTCCGCGGCGAAATCTCTGTGCGCCTGCGTGAGCTGCCTCATGTTGATGGTGATGGGAGGGATTGATCGCCTATGCAAATAAAAAAGCCCCTGTCCCATCTTCTGAAACGAAGGGACAAGAGCGAATACTCCTGCGGTGCCACCCTACTTGACGTCTAAGCGTCCTCTCATGCATACCATCATATGCGGGATTTTGATCACGGAGTTCCTTACTCCGTCGCACCTACTGCCCCGGGCGGGGGTTCG
>JAFRCB010000332.1 GCA_017404585.1 Lachnospiraceae bacterium | reverse complement strand
GAGAATTACTGTGCCGTCGCTTCTGGCAAAAACTGTGATTTGGGAAGCTGCGGCGCGCTTTGCGTCTCTGATTTCAATATTGGCCCCGGCTTTTTTTGAAGCTCCCGCCACGTAAAGAGTCTTGCTGTCGTCAAGCTTTGTGTGGATCACGTATGTACCGCTCTTAATCGGGGCATCATTTGCCTTCTGGAGCACGAATTTCTGGTTATCCTCCCCGGTAAAGGCAGCGGTATGGACGTTGACCCTGGCTGCCGCCTTTGTTCCGTCAGCTTCGACAACGCACTTCGTGCACTTGGGTCTTATTATAACAGATCCGTCAGCTGCTTTCAGAATGTAGAATTTCTCACCGTCATATGCATTGTTTCTCCAGAACGTCTGCATATTTGCGCCAACATCTTTACTGTTGCCCCACACGTCAAGGGACAGTCCGCTGTCGTAATTCCAGATTGAGTAGAGTCCGCCGCCGCGGCTGGTGATCACCCATCTCTGCTCCACTGAGTCATCAAGCTTCTGCAGTTCAACATTTGCGCGAATGAGATCAGACTTTCCGGCAGTTCCGAGAATAAAGGTCTGATCGAGTTTTGACTTAATATAGTAGATTCCGGTAGCGATTCTGGCATCCGTGGTGGGGATTGAGGCAGCACCGACAAGCTCTGTATCTTCCACACTGTTCTCTGCGACAGCTTCGCTCTCCGACGGCAGCGATACACTGCTCTCATCCAAAGAGATCTCGTCATTTTCTGTCTCGTCCGGTATGATCGAGGGGGCCTCTTCATCCTCAGATATCTCCGCATCCACAGAAGGAGCTGTATCCTCCGTGTCATCTGCTGTCAAATCACCCGGGACGTCTTCAGCCGATGTGATCACATCCGCGTCTTCAGACTCCTCTAAGTACTCGTTCTCCTCCGCCTGCGGAGCAGAGACAGCCGCTGTCTCCGGCGTATCCGCATAAGCAGGTACAGCGGAAGTACCTACAAGCACCGCCATAAGCACAGCCAAAAATCTTTTTTTCATAGTTCTCCTCCTCTATTTAGTCTGAAGTTCCTCAAGCTCTTTTACAAGTAGCCCATATAGGAGCTTAGATGTCTCTTCAGTGTAATGAAGCGTATCGGTCGTAGCAAATCCGGATTCTCTGAGCTTTGTACCTGTGTCAATAAAATGTATCTGCGGATCCAGACCTTCTTTGACGGTCCGATTGAACTCGTCAACATCTGCCGGGTCAAAGACTCCCGCTGTGACCGGATTTACGGAATTCATACACAGATCGGCGCCGCGTTCGTCCTTAAGACGCTTCCCCCATCCATTGAGCACCGTCACATATTCTTCGGCATTCTGCATATCAGAAATACCTGTCATTATAATGATGCAGGAGAACTTGCGGTCCGATTCCAAAAGCTCCGGCAGCGCTTCCCGGTCAAGCCATTCTATGTCTGCCCCGCTTTTTGTAATGAATTCGATATTGTCCTCATCTTGCACGAACGGTGTCAACTCGCCTGCTCTGCCGTCCCCGAGGACGATATAATGCTGTTCTTTTTGAACCGAGTGCCCATCGCCGAGAACATTAAGAAAGCATACGCCGGCAATAAAAAGGACCAGAATTCCCGCAAGAACCTTCTTCATCGTCTCTCCCCCCTTTTCCACAGTGTATGATAACACATAAGCAACGGTCAGACAAATAAAACAGTTACAAGTTTATGCGCTGCGCAGCGGTCACAGACATGTAAAAAGAGGAATCCCCGTATTGAGATTGACTCAATACGGCAATTCCTCCTACTTTCATTACTAAAAGTCTTCGGCATCGCTGCCGAAAGACTCATGCCTTATGCCCTGATAGGCACTCGCTCTGCCGCCGGGGGCAGATTATACGAGCTCAAGAAGAACTGTCATAGCACCGTCGCCCTTGCGCTGACCGATCTTGACGATACGTGTGTAACCGCCGTTACGACCGACATACTTCGGAGCAACATCTTCGAACATCTTCTTGACCATGTCGACCTGCTTTGTATTTCTCTTGCGGCCCTTGCCTTCTTCCGGGACTTCCTTGATCGGATAGAATACGCGAAGCATTTTTCTTCTTGCATTCATTCTGGACGGAAGGTCCTTCTGAA
The DNA here is from genome assembly GCA_017404585.1 of Lachnospiraceae bacterium. Taxonomy (GTDB): domain Bacteria; phylum Bacillota; class Clostridia; order Lachnospirales; family Lachnospiraceae; genus Chordicoccus. The sequence goes on along the minus strand of JAFRCB010000332.1, from coordinate 4,555 downwards.
TCTCTTTCTCGACCTCATCGAAAACAGTTACGCGCTTGCCGTCGACAACTTCTTTGACGCGCTTGCCGTTAGCGTCTTTTCTGGCGACCTTAGCCTTAACTGTGACTGTCTCAAAGTTATCCTTCTCTTTGACTGCGAGAGCAATGAGACCTTCAGCGATTCTGCGAACTTCCTTGGCCTTGGCTTCTGTTGTGACGATCTTGCCATGGTAAAGAAGCATCGTGACCTGGTTTCTAAGAAGAGCTTTTCTCTGTGCTGCTGTTCTGCTGAGTTTTCTGTATCCAGACATTAAAGTAATCCTCCATTTCACGGGACGTTGCCGCCATGCTCTTCGGGCTTACTGACGGTCGCTTACCCCCGCTCTTATTAATCTTCGCTCGGTTTCAGAGAAAGACCAAGCTCCTTGAGTTTTGCGAGAACTTCTTCGAGAGATTTGCGGCCCAGATTGCGGACCTTCATCATATCCTCGGAAGTCTTGTTGCACAGTTCTTCAACTGTGTTGATGCCTGCTCTCTTCAGGCAGTTATAAGAACGAACGGAAAGTTCAAGCTCATCGATATTCATCTCAAGAACCTTTTCTTTCTCATTGTCCTCTTTCTCGATCATGACTTCGGCTGACTTGGCAGTCTCTGTCAGATCGATGAACAGCTTAAGGTGCTCACTGAGGACCTTAGCTGCAAGGCTGACGGCTTCTTCAGGATTCAGGGTGCCCTTTGTCCATACATCCAGTGTGAGCTTGTCAAAGTCAGTCTGCTGACCGACACGAGTATTCTCGACGGTCATATTGACGCGCTCGACCGGTGTGTAGATGGAATCCACCGCGATCACACCGATCGGCTGATCATCAGACTTACCTTTCTCAGCGCTGATATAGCCTCTGCCCTTGGTAATTGTCATTTCAATGTAAAGTCGGCAATCCGCTCCGCCGTTCAGAGTTGCGATCGGCTGCTCCGGATTCATAATCTCGATATCAGAATCTGCCTGAATATCGGATGCATGTACTACGCCTTCGCCTTCATATTCAATGTATGCCGTCTTCGGTTCGTCCGTATCGGAATTGTTGCGGATTGCAAGGCTCTTCAGATTGAGAATAATCTCCGTGACGTCTTCCTTGACACCCGGAATCGGGCTGAATTCATGAAGCACGCCGCCGATTTTGACCTGACTTACCGCAGCGCCCGGGAGAGATGAGAGCATAATTCTTCTCAATGAATTTCCAAGCGTTGTGCCATATCCTCTTTCAAGAGGTTCGACTACAAATCTGCCAAATTTCTTATCATCCGATAATTCCGCAACTGTAATCTTCGGCTTGTTAAAATCAAACACTAAGTATACCCTCCTTTGGGATTGTGGTGCACATTTCCGGCATATGATCAGTTATTACTTAGAATACAACTCGACGATAAGCATTTCGTTGACCGGTACATCGATCAGCTCTCTTGTCGGAACTTCCTTGACAACGCCGCACATATGCTCTGTATCAGCCTCGAGCCATTCCGGAACTGCACGGCCTGCTGTTGCAGCAAGGATGCCGTTCTCTGCCTTATATCTCGGAGAAGACTGCTTCTTCTCTTTGATTTCGATCGTATCGCCTGCCTTTCCCTGGTAGGACGGAATGTTGACTGTCTTGCCGTTGACCAGAACATGCTTGTGATCTACGATCTGACGAGCCTCACGTCTTGTACGTGCAAATCCGAGGCGGAAAAGAACATTGTCAAGACGAAGCTCAAGCATAGCCATGAGGTTCTCACCTGTCATGCCCTTCATGCGGTCAGCTCTCTCATAATAGTTACGGACCGGCTTCTCCAGTACGCCGTAGATCAATTTTGCTTTCTGCTTCTCGCGGAGCTGCTGGCCGTATTCGGAAACCTTACGGGTGCTTCTCTTGAGTTCGCGAGTAGATTTCTTGTCAATACCGAGATATGCCGGCTCAATACCGAGAGCTCTGCATCTCTTAAGATACGGTACTCTATTTACTGCCATTTATTATGGACCTCCTAATGAACTTGGCTAATCAATAAGTTATACTCTTCTGCGCTTAGGCGGACGGCAACCATTGTGCGGAACCGGAGTTACGTCCTCAATGCTCACTACCTGAAGACCTGATGCAGAGAGTGCACGGATTGCTGCTTCTCTTCCTGAACCCGGACCCTTGACAAAGACTTCCACTGTCTTAAGGCCGTGCGGAAGAGCTGCTTTCGTTGCAGTTTCTGCTGCCATCTGAGCTGCATAGGGAGTAGATTTCCTTGAACCGCGGAATCCAAGGCCGCCTGCGGAAGCCCATGAAAGAGCATTTCCTCTGGCATCCGTCAGCGTAACAATAGTATTATTGAAAGAAGACTGGATATGTGCCTGTCCATGTTCAACGTTTTTCTTGACCTTACGTTTTGTATTGGTCGTTTTTCTCTGTACCTTTGCCATAAAAACTAACCTACTTTCCTTTCGTAGTTACGTGCTTTACTTCTTCTTGTTAGCGACTGTACGTCTCGGGCCCTTGCGGGTTCTGGCGTTATTCTTTGTGTTCTGTCCGCGAACCGGAAGACCTTTTCTGTGACGAATGCCTCTGTAGCATCCGATTTCTGTGAGGCGCTTGATGTTCATAGCGACTTCACGGCGAAGGTCACCTTCTACGACGCATGTCTCGTCCATGACGTCCTTGATACGGATGACTTCTTCATCTGTCAGATCACGTACACGTGTATCCGGATTAACATTTGCGTCCCTAAGGATCCTTGAAGCCGTTGTCCTGCCGATACCGTAAATATAGGTAAGACCGATCTCAACGCGCTTATCTCTTGGTAAATCAACACCAGCTAAACGAGCCATTGTTTTCCTCCAACTGTAAGTTTCTTTTGTTTCTTTGTTACTTCGGGTTACTAGTTTCCTAATTGGGGCTAAGTATAAAGCCCAGCCATCCCGCGCCCGGCGATGACCTTTCCGGCACAAAAATTTTTTGATGACGCGTACCGGTATTAAGCACTAATATCGGCTCATATGCTGATATATAGTATACAGTTCGTGCAGCCGCGCTACGAACTGGTATTAACTTAATATGTAGCTTTTAATTAACCCTGTCTCTGTTTGTGCTTCGGATTCTCGCAGATGATTCTGATAGAGCCCTTACGCTTGATGACTTTGCACTTCTCACACATAGGTTTAACGGAAGATCTAACCTTCATTTATTGTTCCTCCTTTCCGAAAACTGCGCTCAAGGCGCACAAAAGTCCGCATACTAGTATACTAGTCTGCGGACTCTTTTGCAAGCATTAATTTATTTTTTTTGAATTGTGGCATTTTGCCTTATTTGTCACGCCATACGATGCGTCCTTTGTCCAGATCATACGGGGAAAGCTCTATTGTGACCTTATCACCCGGAAGAATTCGGATGAAGTTCATGCGAAGCTTCCCGCTGATATGCGCAAGAACAACATGCTTATTCTCAAGTTCTACCTTGAACATGGCGTTCGGAAGCTTCTCAAGAACAACACCTTCTACTTCAATAGCATCTGCTTTAGACATATAATTTAAATCCTCCTTAATAAAAAGCATGCTTTTATATCATCTGACATAGTTGTATCGAATGGCGCCTTCCTGCTCACCGCTCCGGATTCAGAGACAGGTCAAAAGTTCCGGTTCTCCGTCTCTGATCAGCACTGTATTTTCATAGTGAGCGGACAGCGATCCGTCAGAAGTGTATACCGTCCATCCGTCGTCCGACTGCAGCACTCCTGCCGCGCCGGCATTTATCATCGGTTCGACCGCAATCGTCATATTGGGAACGAGCAAAAGCCCTCTTCCCTTCTGTGAGGTATTAGGCACCAGCGGCGGTTCATGGAGATGGGTCCCTATCCCATGTCCGGTAAGTTCCCTGACAACTCCGAATCCGAATGACTCCGCATAGGACTCCACTGCCCTCGAGATATCATACAGATGGTATCCGGCCCGGGCATATTTCATCCCCTCGAAAAAACTGTCCCTTGTGACCTCGATCAGCTTTGCCGCTTCCGGTGAGATTTTCCCTACTCCCCAGGTCCTTGCGGCATCTGAATGGAAGCCTTTCCATATAAGTCCGGCATCGAGAGATACAATATCTCCCTCCTTCAGGACTCTCTCCTCCGATGGAATACCGTGTACGATCTCGTCATTGACAGAGACACAGATCGACGCGGGATACCCTCCGTAGTTCTTAAAATTGGGAATGCCGCCTTCTTCGAGAATCAGTCGTTCACCCAGCTCATCGATAGATTTTGTCGAGATGCCCGGTCTGATGTACTCTCGTAAGGCTTCATGCACGCGGGCTAACTTACGACCCGCTATGCGCATGAGCTCGATTTCTTCGTCCGTCTTTACGCTCTGCGCGATTCTCATCAGCCGAGAAGTTCCTTGATATCCGCAAATACTTTATCCATATCCTGTGTTCCGTCGACCGAAACGAGGATGCCCTCGGCTTTATAGAAATCGATAAGCGGCTGAGTCTGGACATGATATACATCGAGCCTTGTCTTTACTGTCTCGGGCTTGTCATCATCTCTGAGAATCAGGTTCTGACCGCATG
>JAFRCB010000331.1 GCA_017404585.1 Lachnospiraceae bacterium | reverse complement strand
CATGACAGCGTCTACGATCTGCTTGTAACCGGTACATCTGCAGACGTGTCTGTGCTTCGTGAACCAGTCTCTGACTTCTTCTCTTGTAGGATCAGGATTTTCCTGCAGGAGCTGATAGGCAGAAACGATGAATCCAGGTACACAGTAGCCGCACTGTACGGCACCGCATGCTACCCACATTGACTGCAGTGGGTGAGGATAGTTGACACTGCCGATACCTTCAATGGTTGTAACCTTGCTGTACTCCTCGACCTTGGCGATTTTTCTCGTGCAGGAGCGGATGACTTTGCCATTCAGGATGACAGAGCAGGCACCGCACACGCCGTAGCCGCAGCCAATCTTCAAGCCGGTCAGGCCGAGACGGCGGACTACGTCGGCAAGGGTATCCTTCTCAGGATCGCAGATGAACATACGGTCAGCACCGTTGATGTTCAGAGTCATTTTTTTCAGATTCATAATTGCCTCCGTTTTGATTATTACTTTATTTGATTTATGCATATAATGACATATTTATATACACTATAATTGTACCTTTGAGCACCGAAATGTGTCAAGGTCAAGCGCTGAATGAAATGTATTTTGAAGCATGACGGCAAGATAGTTTTACCCTGTGTAGCAACATAAGGCAGGGCTACTTCTTGAAGTCCGGATCGTCGAGACCTTTCCATCCGAATCTGGCGATGGAAACGAAGACGGAACCTAGTATTACGAGCTCTGTGAGAATGCCGCCGTAGGCGCCTGTTATGAAGTCGTAGAGGAGCCAGGCAGGCGAAACACAGACAATTTCAGAAAGACGGAACATCTTGGCGCTGTTGGTCCAGAAAGCCAGAGTTCCGACTGTAAACGCAATAAACGGGAGAAGGTCGAGAGGACCGCTCCAGGTGAATATCATGTATATAAGGCTGGGCACGCAGAACAGCGGCGCGCAGCCTTTCCATTTTAGCCACTCCCAGTCTTCGATCTTCAGAAGCAGCATGTTTCGCACAATCTGCATGAACATGTTAAAGAGCCCGCCCGTCGCGCCGAGCAGGAGGAACTGAAGTCCGTAGAACACATTGGCTATGGACTGGGTGATGAACAGACCTTTATTCGATTTGATCTGAAATGAAATGATGAAACAGATCGTTGACAGTACGCCAAATCCGTTGGCGATGATTTTAATCATGAATTACCTCTTCGTACCAGTCCATGATATTGCGCAGAAGCGGATTGTTCACGTCATATCCATTGCTGTCAATAGCCGCGATCGGCAGAACCTTAGGAGAAGTTCCGCTGATGAAAGCGGCGTCAAAACCGGCGATATCCTTCGCCGGGATAGGGTCCTCATGTACGCTGATGCCTTTGCCCCTGACGGTCTCGATGATCTTGCCTCGCGTTACGCCGGGCAGCACCTGATGGAGCGGCGATGTGTACACCTCTCCGTCCTTGATAAAGAAGACGTTGGAGCGGCTTCCCTCGGTGATCATGCCGTCGCGGTCAACGAGGAGCACCTCGTAGAGACCATGTTCGCGGATGGCCGCGTCAGTAGCGTCGCGGAGTTCCTGATCCATCATCTTGATGTTAGGATTCTTTCTCTCGCCGGAGAAAAGCTCAGTTTTTACGCCGTCCCTGTACTGCTCCCCGGAAGGGTAGTGGGTCGGGCTCATGTAGAGCATGCCGTGGCCGCTGATGTCCACGTCAAGCTTGATATTGTGGTCCTTTACGCCGCACTCATCGGCCAGTTCGCCAATGCATCCGGCGAGCTGTTCGCACGAAAAAGGAACAGCCATGCCTATTGCGCCGAGTGAGTTTTCGAGGCGGGCGTAGTGCTCGGGAAGGAACTGCGGTCTGCCGTCCGTCAGCCTTATTACCTCATAAACACTCGGTATGTTGAGGCCGCCCTTCATTATGGCGGACTTGACATTCTGTATCACGTCGCCGATGAGACCGCGGATTTCGCCGGTCGGAATCTGATCGTATGAAAGTATCAGATAGATACGGCCGTCACGGCTCAGCTGGCTGATGCCCCTGACCTTTATTCCCAGGGATGCGGCCGATTGGATCATGCGGTCCGTCATCTCCTGAAGTATTTCATCAGAACGCTCCTCACCGGATGTGCCGGTGCTTATTGTGCGCGCGTGGGTGTCGATCTTGAGGGTGACATTTACGCCGGACTGCGTGTTTTCAACAGTCATGAAGCCGCCTTCCGGATCGTATTCCTTTATTGAATCCAGAACCTCGCTGAGCTTATCCGAGTAGAGGCTGCGCACGCTTTTGAGATTCTCTTCGTACCAGCCCTCGCTCATGAAGCGGGCGAGCGTCAGCTGCTCCGTCTTCGAACATGTCTGGTCGTATTCATCCTTGATTTTGCCGAAGAGCTCGGCCATGTGTTCAGGCAGAACCATGTAACTTATTCGAACCGCCGGGAAGAGGGTAGGGCTGAAAGTACCCATGTACACTACTTTTTTGCCCTCATCCATGCCCTGCAGAGATGCAGCCATGTCTTCGGTGTTGCTTAGGGACGTGTTGTAGTCGTCTTCAATGATAATGCTGTCGTTTTCCTCGGCCCAGTCGAGCAAAAGATATCTGTTGCTGACAGGCATTACAGCTCCTGTAGGGAACTGGTTCTGCGGGCATACGTAAACAGCCGT
>JAFRCB010000330.1 GCA_017404585.1 Lachnospiraceae bacterium | reverse complement strand
GGGCAGGTAAAACAATAGCCTGCCCGCCTCGTGAAAGAATCGATTTATGAAACAATTTGTTAATAATCGTTAAAAGATGTTAAAAAATAAAAAGAATTTTGTTAAGGGAATGTGTAGCAATCTTGACCACGTCGCTTGATAACAATCCCCTCGTGTTGTATAATGTGATTATTCATAGGTAAAATTTCGGATATGAATATAAATAGGTATATTTATGGAAGGGAGCGACGATGGGGAAGAATAAACTTGGCAGATTACTGGGATTGCTTCTGGCCTTGATTCTTATGGCCGTGACAGTTATATCGCCGGTCTGTGCTGCGGAAGCAGAGGTCACAGACAGCGGTCTCGAAGAAGAGTATACCGGCAGCGCGGAAGGTGCTGACACAGAAGTAGAAGTATATGAAGACAGTGAAGTGCTCGACGGGGTCGAAGCAGCTGAGAGCATCGCTGGTGACCTTTTTGAGGATGAAGGGGAAGAAGTCACGGACGATGCAGCGGTCATCATTCCTGAAGAAGTGAATGAGAGCATCCCTGACAGCGTTACGGATGAGGAGAGCTTCCCTGAGGATACGGAGAGCAGTCTCTCATCTGATATTGAGAACACCGAGTCACATGATGAGACAACCGGTGCAGAGGACAATGAGAGCAGTATCGCGGCAGCAGAAGAAGAGGAAGAACTGGTTGGCGCGTCCCTTTCGGAAGGTCTGTATTTTATCGAATCGGCACTCAGCTCTTCATACGTTCTCGGCGTGGCAGGCGGTTCCGCAAGCGCAGGCGCAAACATCACGCTCTGCGCGAAAAAAGGGTATTATTCCCAGGCTTTCTATGTTAAGTCGGACGGTCATGGCGGATACTATTTCACGAATTATAATTCCGGGCTTCGCGCAGCGGTGTCCGGCTCAAATGTTCAGCAGGCCAAAACGTCCACATCGGAATATCAGCGCTGGTATGCGGTGAGAGGATCGAAATCCGGCTATTTTCAGCTGCGGATCGGCAAATCGTCCGGCAAAGCCATGGAGGTCGCCGGAGGCGCGGCTGCGGCCGGTAAAAATATTCAGGTCAGCAAGTCAGTTTCAACTTATAGCCGGCAGCAGTGGAGACTTGTTCCTATCACCGGAATGGTCCTTGCTGAGTCAAGGCTGATTGACGCGAAACTCGGTACGGGCTATTATACATTTGCATTAAATGCCGCACCGGAAAACGTCATTGAAGTCGCAGGCGCCAGTACGGCAAATAAGGGCAATATTCGAATTGCCAGGAATTCAAACGGAAAAGGGCAGGTCTTTTATGTAAAATCGTTGGGAAGCGGACTTTATTCTATTGTCAATCCGCATTCCGGAAAAGCCCTCACGGCTGCAAGCTCTGCAATTACCAACGGCACGAATATCTACCAGTATGATTACTCCGGTGCTTCGTCACAGAAATGGCATATCAAAAAGGATAAGAGCACAGGCAAGTATGTAATCTCCAACAGCAAGGCTTCTCATATTGTTCTTGCGACAAAGGGCAGCTCCAAGAGTGCAGGGGCTAATGTTCAGAATATAAATTTCGTGGGCAGCGCACCGCAGTACTGGAACATCAGCAAGAGCTCAGAGGCTGCCGCCTATCGCCTTGATAACGGTGTCTATGCCGTGAACTCGGCTCTCGGCAGCAAGCTTAATATGCAGATCGAGGATGCATCGGTCTATAAGGGCGCATATGTCGAGATCGCAACCGCGGCGACAAAGAATTCGCAGAGATTCGTTGTTACATGTGTGGACAAAGCCAACTTTGTTTATACTATAACTAATGAGAATTCCAGAAAGAACCTTGCTCTGTCCGGTTCAAAGATCATTCAGACGTCGCCTGCGAATGCCAATTCGCAGAAGTGGGTCATCAAGCGCTCAGGCGGACGCTATACGATCCGCAGCCTTGAGAACGGCAGAAATATTTCCGTAAGCGGCGGGAAGACGACGAGCGGCACGAATCTTGCAGCTGTCAACCCGGGTTCATCCAATGCCCAGAAGTGGAATTTCAAGGCGGCGGCTCCGGCAGCACCGACGGCCAGAACATTCTCGATCCGTGCTGCGGGCGGCTACTCATATGCACTTCATATCAAGACCGGAACTTTTGATAACAACGGAAATGCTGTTATCTATTCGGTGAAGCTCGGTGAGAACTGTCAGAAATTCAATCTGATCGCCAACTCTGACGGGACATATTATATTGCGAATATTAAATCGGGCAAAGTCCTTGATACCTACGGGGCAAGGACATCGAGCGGAACTAATGTAGTTCAGTATGGCAAGAGCTCCAGATCAACACAGAAGTGGAAGTTCGTTCCGACAGGCGATGCGGACGGAAGTTATTACATCGTATCATCCGGCGGCTCAGTCCTGTCTGTCCAGAACGGAAGCTACACAAATTATTCCAATGTCTGCGTAGAGACTAAGAATAGTTCAAAGAGGCAGAAATTTATTCTTGTGCCGACGAGTCCCGCCGATGGCTGGAGAACAACAACAGCCGGAAAACGGTCCTACTATGTTAACGGCTCAGCTTCCAGGAATAAATGGGTCCGGATCAGCGGGAAGTACTACTATTTTGACGGCAGCGGCAATCTTGTGAAATCGACAGTTGTCGACGGCTATACCGTCGACGCGAACGGTGCCCGCGGCAGTAAGGTCTCTGACAGCAGCTCGACCGGCAGCTTTAAGACGACCATCAACGGCAAGAAGACGCTGACATCTTACCTGCATAACGCATTTGTTCCTGCCGGACGTACGCTCTATATCTGGGGCGGCGGCTGGGGAGGCGAAACCAACGCCACAAATGATTCCAGCAAGATCGGCTACCAGAAAACATGGCAGACTTTCTTTAATAATTACGCGAAAGCCGGCTATGATTATACAAAGTATCGCTTCAAATATTTCGCAGGTCTCGATTGTTCGGGCTTTGCAGGATGGACCCTTTATAATACAATGTATACGAAGGACGATCAGGCCTACATGGTCTATCAGTCATCTACCGTTGCGCCGACTTACATCAAGAAGGGCTGGGCGACCAAGACGACAACATTCCATCCCGGTGATGTTGTGAGTATGAGCGGACATGTCTGGATCAGTCTTGGCACATGCAGTGATAAAACAGTTCTTCTTGTACACTCATCGCCAAAGGGAGTCCAGATCAGCGGAACGGGCGGACAGGCTACAGTTCTTGCCAAGAAGTATATGAAGCTTCTTGCGCCGGGCTGGCCGTATGATATCAGGACTGTCGGCAGTGGCTATACAAAGAACGTTACTATCGCGCACTGGGTAGTAAACGGCAGCGGCATCCTCAAAGATCCGGATGGACTGCAGAAAATGTCAGCTGAGCAGGTAATGAAATTCCTCTTCGGTCAGTAAAACATAATTGGATTTCGAAAGGAAGTGCATTAAATTGCGACAAAAATTCTTAACATTTCTTCTGGTTGGTGTAATGTGCGCATCACTTGCGGCTTGCGGCGACAGCGCGGATACACCGAGATATGCGGTCACACTCATCCATGATCCTGCAGCAGGAAGCAGAGAGGCCATGGTACAGGCCGCAGTAGAGCAGTCGGCTGCGGATGCGGGATATATTTCCAGAGTCTATGTAGCAGAGGACAATACGGAAGAAGCGCTTGAGGATGTTTTTAAGCAGGTATCTGACGAAAAGATCAAACTGGCTGTCGCATACGGGAAAGATATGGAGATTCCCGTGTGGAATGCTCAGAAAAATCACAGAAAAATCAAGTACGCTCTGATTGATGGTGTTCCCAGAAAAGCAGATGGTGAGGACGAAGAGATAAGAGATAACACCTTGTGCGCGCGTGCTTCGTATGAGGATATGGGATTTCTGGCGGGCTATGCTGCAGTAAAGAACGGTTCGCGAAAGCCTGCTTTCATAGCCGGTGAGAAAAATGAACTGAATGTACGCTATAGCGGCGGTTTTATACAGGGCTGCGTGGCGGCTGCTTCGGAGATGAATCTGGGCAATGATGCGGTCACGATCACCGGTGTGTATTCAGGATCGGACGAGCTGACACCTCTCCGTATGTCAGATGCTCTTAAGCTGTACGGTGACGGTGCGGATATCATCTTTACAGTCGGCGAGAATATCGGTATCGCGGTAGGACGCGCCGCATCCGTGAAGAACATGCCGTTCATTTGCGGGGGCGCGGATCTGCGGGAGAGCAATGCGACCTGTCTCTTTTCGGTAGTGCCATCTTACGAGGGAATAGCAAAAGCAATCATCCGTGATTTTGAGGGTGATAAGACGTTCCGCGGAGGAGAAAAAGTTTACTATGGCATCGTGGATGACAGCGTGGAGCTTGCAATTAATTATTCGGATATGAATGCACTGACTCAGGGCGACATTGACGCGGTGATTGCAAGAATAAAATCCGGTGAGATTGTAATCTCGGCGGATGAAGTGACCACGGGCAGTGCCCAGGTCAGCCTGAAGATCATTGATCCTCCGTCTGCCTCGGCAGCCGGCTCCGCCGGTGCTGCGGGAACTGATTCGGGACTGGCGGCTGCGACAGTGCCGCAGGATGAATCAGTTGCGGAATAACTACAGTTGATAAAGATGATGTCTGCGACGGAATCCGGAAATTCGATGAAGCCAGACTTGAATTGAAATCTAAAACTGCTTTGAAATCTATGCGCACAGTGTAGACTTCAAAGCAGTTTTTTCATAATGTGCCGCAAAGGTCCTTTCTTGTTGAATCAATAGGACGTAGGTGATAAAATAGTCTATATATTCAGAAAAAACATCGGAGGAGGTGTTTCTTGATGAGACAGTGGACAAAAGAAGAAAGGTATCGCGTTCTAAAAGATCCTGAAGAGATACGGGAATTGCATGAGAGGATTGTGAAATCTGATTACAGACAGACATATCATATCCAACCGCCGACAGGACTATTAAATGACCCGAACGGATTTGTATGGCACGACGGCGTTTATAATCTGTTTTATCAGTGGTGTCCGTGGGGGGCAGTCCATGGACTGAAATACTGGTACCATACCTGCTCGAGGGATCTGGTCAACTGGTACAATGTCGGTGTTTGCATAAAGCCGGACTGTGATATGGACAACAAGGGAATCTACTCAGGTTCCGCATGGCCGGGGAGGGACGCGATCCACCTGTTCTACACAGGAAATCATCGAGATGAGGACTGGAAACGAACTTCGAATACATGCATGGTAAAGCTGTATGATGACGGGAGGAATGCCAAGCTCCCGTGGCCGCTTTTCGGTCCGAATCCGAACTACACTGAGCATCAGCGCGACCCCAAGTTATACTATCACAAAGAGAGAAATAAGTATTATATCCTGTTCGGAGCCCAGACAAAGGACAAGCACGGCTGCATTATCATCTACCAGTCAGACACTTTGTCCGAAAATTGGGATTTTATAGGTGAACTCAAGGTGCCCGGCTATGAAGACTTCGGTGATATGTGGGAATGCCCCGCCATCGAGCATATAGGTAATCATGACGTACTTCTTCTGTGCCCGCAGCATCTCCTGCTCCCGGGGCGCGGGGGAACCGTACACCACAGCGGTTATCTGCTCGGAGTGATGGACTGGGACACTCTGACTTTCAATCATGATGGTCAGTTCCACGTCCTTGACTTCGGATTTGATTCCTATGCAGCGGGATGCGCGAATCATCTTCCGGATCCGAATAAAGCAATATGCACAGCGTGGATGGGTCTTCCGGATGCATCCTATCCGACAGATGAGGAGGAGTGGTCCGGCTGTCTGACTCTGCCCAGAGAGCTTCGCATCCGGGATCGCAGACTGATTCAGCAGCCAATCGCGGAACTTACGGAACTCCGCGATGAGGAGATCGATATTTCGGATGGAAAGATGCCGCGTGTCTGCGAACTTCTGATCAATATCAGACCGGGGGACGCATCCTTCCGGCTCTTTACAAAGGCAGACGGCAGCGGAGGTATCTCGATCGAATATGACGATGTAGCCAAAAGGATAACGATCGACCGGTCCGGCCTTGATAAGCGCTTCAACATTGAGCAGGGTGAGAGTCGTTCGAGACCGCTTGAGAATGGGCTGAGCCAGCTTCGGATATTTATTGATAAGAGCTCGATGGAGATATTTGTAAACGACGGTGATGCGGTGTTCACGACCCGCGTATTCCCGAATCCGTGGGAGAACGAATTCAGGATCAAGGCCGACTGCGACCTCAAGATCTGGTCGCTGAAGCCGTCGGTAATGGATGATTTCATCATCTGGTAATGTCTCATTGCTGCCGGTAGTGTCAGCTGACAGTTCAGACAGGCTGTAGCGAACTGTAAGATCCGGCCGCAAACATCATCTTCATCGAAAAGCGTAAGTCCTGACCTGCGAGCTTATGAAACGCTTGCGCGTTTCCTGATCTCTCGGTCGGACTTACAATGCTTTTCTCAGGAAGAAGGATGCTTTGCTGCCGGACGCGAAGTTCAAGAACAGCTTGTCTGAACTGTATAACGGGGTGCTTGTCCGATTCCGGATGAGTGCCCCGTTTTAGACTGTTTGTTCTATATAAAGTAGGCAACAGTTCAGATAGACTGTAGCGAACTGCAAGATCCGGCCGCAAACATCATCTTCATCGAAAAGCGTAAGTCCTGCCCTGCGAGCTTATGAAACGCTTGCGCATTTCCTGATCTCTCGGTCGGACTTACAATGCTTTTCTCACGAAGATGGATGCTTTGCTGCCGGGCGCGAAGTTCAAGAACAGCCTGTTTGAACTGTTCAGCGGAGCACCTGTCCAATCTCGGATGGATGCCCCGCTTTCGTTAAAGTTGCACATTCGAATTCCATGTGGTATAGTCTGATAATCAGCGGCAGGACTCGGGGATGAGCCTTGCTTAACTTTTGAAAAAATCATAAATCAGGAGAGGCATATGAGAACAGTTGCGGGAAAAGTACTTGCTGAAGTTGAGAAGGCATTTATCGGCAAAGAAGATGTCACAAGAGCGGTGCTGCTTGCGATGATTGCGGGCGGGCATATACTTCTCGAGGATGTGCCGGGAGTCGGCAAGACGACACTGGCTATGGCGTTTTCCAAAGCTCTTTCCATGGATTACCGCCGAATGCAGTTCACGCCGGATGTTATGCCATCCGACGTCATAGGATTTACCACGTTCAACCGTGCGACGAATGAGTTTGAATACAGACCGGGACCGGTCATGAGCCATCTGTTCCTGGCGGATGAGATCAACAGGACAAGCAGCAAGACACAGAGTGCACTCCTTGAGGCTATGGAGGAGGGAGCAGTCACAGTTGACGGGACGACTTACGTGCTTCCTCAGCCCTTTACCGTCATCGCGACTCAGAATCCTGCAGGCTCAGCCGGTACTCAACTGCTGCCGGAATCACAGTTGGACCGTTTTCTGATCCGTCTGTCCATCGGATATCCAAGGCCGATGGATGAGATCGGTATTTTAAAGAGCAGGCAGAGCAGAAATCCAATAGAGGACATCGCTCCGGCAGCGTCAGCAGGCCAGATTCTCACTATGCGCGAGGAAGTAGAAAATGTCTTTGTTGCGGATGAGATCCTGGCCTATATGGTCCGTATAGCCCATGCGACCCGGATTTCTGAAGCTCTCAGTCTCGGGATCAGTCCCCGCGGCACCCTTGCCCTCTCTAAGATGGCCAGGGCAAATGCGTGGATAAAAGGCAGGAAATACGTTATCCCGCAGGATGTCACCGAGGTCTGCCGGATGACGCTTGCACACAGGCTGGTCCTCACGTCGAGATCTCGCGTGCATGGGGTGACCGGCGAGACAGCACTGGCAGATATTCTGGCATCCGTACCCGAACCAAAGATTACAATGAAATAAGAGGAAGCGGTTATGGCACAAAGAAGAGCGGAGTATATATGCATACTTATCGCCGCACTGCTGTTTTACGCGTTCTGTACAGATTTCATATCTCTTTTCCTGCTCCTCAATGCTCTTTTTCTTCCGATTATGTCTGTGATCCTGACATGCATTTCGGGGCTTTCCCTTGAGGCGGCCATCGAGAATCCTGACACGACACGGGCGGAAGTGGGAGATGAGCTGCGGGTCTACGTGAGGGTAAAGAACCCGGCAAGGCTGGGGGGAGCGCGGGTCCGCATGAATCTGCTCATAAACTATGAACTTGAGGGTAAGGTTCATACGGAGAAAATGCGCTTTGTGACGGAGCGCCGGGAGCAGATGACCGCATGC
The DNA here is from genome assembly GCA_017404585.1 of Lachnospiraceae bacterium. Lineage (GTDB taxonomy): Bacteria > Bacillota > Clostridia > Lachnospirales > Lachnospiraceae > Chordicoccus. The sequence goes on along the minus strand of JAFRCB010000330.1, from coordinate 19,190 downwards.
CTTGTCAGCGCACAGCACTGCGGGCGAATCACCTGTAGGATCGAGAAACTGAAGCTGTATGACTTTCTTTGGCTTTTTGCCATACCGGGAAAGGCTTCTCATGACCGCTGTTCATTCACAGTCATGCCTAAGCTCCCCGACATCGATCCTCTGACTGAACGAACTCTCAAAGAAGACTTTGAGAGTAATACATACGCGCAGAGCAGGCCGGGGAGAGATTACAGCGAGGTATATGAGATACGCAGCTACCGCGAGGGAGACCCTGTTTCCTCCATTCACCACAAGCTTTCTGCCAAAAGAGAGGAGCTTGTTGTTCGTGAGGGAAGTTATCCCGTGGGCAGCCGCCTTATGCTGCTTGCTATTCTTCCCGATTGGTCCAGGTCGATCGGGGAGTGTGAGGAAGTTCTGACTGCGGCTTTTTCCGTCTCATCATTTCTCGCTGCAAATGATTTTGACCACTTTGTCGCGTGTCCGAACGAAGATGAACCGTCAGGTCTTATGCAGATGAGAGTAAGTGACGAGGAAACCTTCTATGAGGCTTGTGCCTGTGTCATGGAGAGCGGCAGGGATCCGCACCCCAGCGGCATGGATGTAAGAATCGGCAGAGTACAGAGGCTTCTGTGTTTCGCAAGAGAAAGAACAGACGCGGAATACATTCTTTATGCGGTCAACCCGGATAAGGTGAGCGTGACAGTGCTTTTTACCGGTGAGAGCGAGGAGAATTGCCCCGAGATACCGGGCATGGATATCATTCCCGCAGCCGGGAGAGCTATAGAGGAAGTGCTTTCGAGCCTTGCTATATAGAAGCGGCATCAGCGCGGATAGAGGGAAAGTACAGGCAGGAACGCCGAGGCGTCCCTGATAAAATCAAGGAGAATAAATGACAGAAGGTGGAGCCGAAAAGAGAAAAGGCCTTTTGGAGGAGAGACATATGCTCTCCGTCTTTATAATGCGCGCGCTTATGACCTTTCTCGGTACTGTCGGAGCTTTGGGATGCCTTATGAGCAGTCTGGGATTCTCGTTCAGACCGGGGATCTTTGACATAACTGTCTCGCTGGTCAGCGTGGTGTTCACGTACGCCATGCTGCACACCGGTTACCATCGATACTGCATCCTCGCCGAGGCTGCGCTGTGTCTTCTCTTCGGTCTTGTGCGGAGCTCTCTTGTGGCTTCGGAGACGGCGGAAATCGTGTCGCGGTATCAGCTTGCCGGATCCGAGGGAGCCGAAGCTCTTTCAAAAGTCACGGAGGGAACTGAGGCTCTGTATGCATTTGCCTTCTTCGGATCAGTGATGGCCTTTGTGCTTGCGTGGCTTCTCGGACAGAAATTCCGCAGAATTATCCCGGCTGTCCTTATTACCGGCATATTCCCCGCGGTGTCAGTCGCGATCGGCATTATACCCGGTTATATGTACCTTATTATGCTGTGCCTTCTCTGGTCCATGCTGCTGTTCGACGCAGATGAACTTAATGGCCCGTCCCTGTTTGCCGTACCGCTTGTATGTGCTGTCTTTCTGATTATACTTGCGGCTGTTCCCCACAACTCTCACAAGCGGATTGAATTGGCAAGACCTGCCGGTCAGGCCGCTGCGCCGACTACTATCGGCGGTGAGAATCATGATCCCGCTGCTCGGACGGAGAGCACGGGGGAGACTCTTCCCAATAACGACGACCCCCGGGATGCACATCCGGACGCTGATGGAGGAATAAGGCCGGACAGTCGGGGAGAGAACGGATTGGAGATCCCAAGGCAGATCGCCCGCGCTGTTATCGTACTCCTGGTAATCATGATCCTGATCGCTCTTGTGCCGACAAGCCGCCTGATCCGCCTGAGAATAAGAAAAATGAGGACTCACAGCCGTGACAGGAATGCCTCGGCAGTTGCTGAATACAGATATATGGAACAGCTGGCAGCTTTCGCCGGCAGTAAAGAAGATCCGTCAGGAGAAATCTGGAGGAGGGCGACAGAAATAGGTCTTAAAGCCAGATTCAGCGGTGAGATGATCAGCTCCGGTGAGCTTGGCGAAATGCACCGTCTCGCACTTTTCTACAGGGAGATCTGCATGAAAAGGACGGACAGAGTAAAGCATCTGATCGGAAAATACTATCTGGCACTGTGAGGTCAAGTATGGTATATTACGTCGGGATGTGATACAATATTTTGGTATGAGTTTAACTCAGTGGGAGGACTCCCTGCTTCGACAGGCGGCGGGAACCCCATATACTCAATGAGAAGAGGTCATCCGTGAACGCACTACAGATAACTGCCGCGGTTCTTTTTATGCTTATTCTGCCGACTCTGGGCGGAATTCCGATCTGCGCACTGATAAAAAAACGCTATACACTGTCGTCAGCTTTCATGCTGGGACTGCTTTCGGAGTTTGCATTCTGTCAGCTCATATTTGTCCCGTTTGTTCTGATACGCCTTTCCTTTGCGGCATGTGCCAATGTTCTGCTGATATTCATTCTTATCATGGCTTTTACGGGAGCATATTTATACTGGATCAATGTCAGGTACGGCCGGGAAATGCAGCCGGCTAAAGAGCTCGCGGGCTGGGATATCGCGGATATAATTCTTTTTGTCGGAATGATTGCGCTCATTGTGTTCATTCTGTACAATACGATTATTTTGCAGCACACCGATGATGATGATTCGAGATTTGTCGTCAATGCGGTCGACATGCTGAGAACGAACAAGCTGTTCCTTACGGACCCGGCGACAGGAGCCCCGCTCGACTACTGGAAGGGAGAGCTGGCAAAGGACGTCACGTCACCGTGGGCAATTTATCCTGCCTGCATTGCCAGATGGACCGGAGTCAGGGCTGTCGCGGCTTTCCATTCACTGATACCTGTACAGGTAGTTATCCTGGCCTCATTTGTATATTACGCACTCGGAGAAAGGCTGTTTTCCGGTGAGAGAATGAGCAAGTCCATGTTCGTCATTTTTGTGTGGATGGTCAACCTTTATGGCTTCTATTCGCTGTACTGCGGTGAGACTTTCCTCATGACAAGAGGATGGCAGGGTAAATCAATCGTCGCGGGTGTCGGCATCCCGGCCATGATCATGCTCTTCCTTGACGTGTATCAGGATCTGTCGCAGAGAGCGTCCTACGTGCTGCTCATATTGCTCAACCTGGCTATGTGCCTGCTGTCCGGTATGGGAATCATAATCGGGGGCATCATGGTAGCAAGCTTTACACTTATCTATGCGCTGGAAAAAAAGAGTACGGAAATAGTTATATGGGGATTGCTGATATGCCTGCCGAATATTCTTTACTATGCAATTTATACAATTATTAAGGCGGCGGCCTGAACACGGATTCATCTTGCGTGAACAGGCATTATTCGCTTTCGGATGCGGGCCGTCTCCCGCCGAGATTTACGTTACAATAAAGAGGGCACGACATGGATAAGATCATGGCTCAGATGATGGAATGGGGATCTAAATATGTAGGCGACGGGGCATTTTTCGGAATGGCCCTTGTTTCCTGCGTGTTTCTCTATGTCACATCTCAAAAGGACAGACGAAGACTGGTATATCCTATTCTCACGTCGATTGCTCTCGCGATGAATCCGATCAGCATCAGCCTTCTGTTTTCCGACATGAGTTACTGGAGATTCCTGTGGATGATACCGGACGGCATTCTGATCGCTCTGTTTTTCGTAAAGATGATCAAGGTGTGCAGAGCAAAGAAGGAGCTTGTCGCTGCTTTTGTATCATTCATGCTGATTATCATGATCACCGGGACCTATGTGTACGGGGAGGGAAAGTTCACGAAGGCCAGGACGCCGGATAAACTTGACCGCGGCGTCAAGGCGGTATGTGATGTCATGCTGGAACTTGATGACCATCCGCGGGCGATCATGCGTGACAAGTATCTCTGCGAGGCCAGGCAGTACAGCGGCGATATTAAGCTGTATTACGGCCGCAATATTCATTGGTACATCACATTTCATGACTGGACCCACTCATATTATTATAAGATGCTGGAGTCAAGAACTCCGAACTATGATAAGCTTCTAAAGCTGTGCGTCGAAGAAGACCTGAACTTTATTGTGACTTACGCTAATAAGTCCATACCTGAGAACATACTTGAGGAGTATGGTTTTCGGGAGATCACAGAGAAGGATAACAGTTTAATCTATTATCGGGCTGATGAGTCTTAAAAAGGAGGTATGCCATGAACGTAGCGATCATTATTGCGGGCGGGTCAGGGACCCGGATGGGACAGGATATCCCGAAACAGTTCATAAATGTATATGATAAACCGGTCCTGATTTACACACTGGAAGGTTTTCAGAAGCATCCGAAGATCGACGCGATCGAGGTCGTCTGCATTGACGGATGGCATGATATTGTCTGGGCTTACGCTAAACAGTTCAATATCGACAAGCTGAAGTGGATCGTGTCAGGGGGAAAGTCCGGTCAGGAGTCCATCAGGAACGGCGTGTATAATCTTGAAGACAAATGCGGCCCGGACGATGTCATTATCATTCACGACGGCATCAGACCGCTTGTCGACGCGACGGTTCTGTCAGATGTCATTATCAAATGTGAACAGTACGGAAACGGTGTCACCTCACTCCCGTATAATGAACAGATCTTTATCGTGGATGATGAGATCTCTACTGTAAAGTATATTCCTCGAGAGACGCTTCGCCGCGTCTCCACGCCGCAGGCGTATAAGTTCGGAAAGCTCGACTGGGCTTACCACGAAGCCTTTGAGAAGGAGATCGGCATCTACGGCTCATCCTACACCAACACCATGATGGTGGAGCTGGGTGAGAGGCTGTATTTTGCGGCGGGATCCGATAAGAATATCAAACTGACAACGAAAGATGACCTTGAGATGTTCAAGGCTTATCTCAAAGCGGATAAAGATAACTGGCTGAAATAATAGGAAGCTGATGTCCGCGGCTTATGTGGCCGAGGCGTCAGCTTTTTTATCTCAGTGGGGGAAGAGAGCAAGACTTGAAGTGTGAGGTATATATATGAAGATTTATGAATTGGATGAGTACAGGGAGGACATAGCATACATAGCAGGCCTTGACCTGCCGTGGGAAAAGCTTAAGGATACTTCTATTCTTATATCGGGAGCGAGCGGACTTATCGGAAGCGTGCTGGTCGATACTGTCATGTACCTGAACAGGACGCGCGGCCTTAATTGCCGTGTGCTTGCACTCGGAAGAAACAGGGATAAGGCCAAAGAGAGATTCGGAGAATTTCCGGATGATCCGAATTTCCTGTTCATCAGCGCAGACATCAATAAGCCCCTCGTCCTTGAAGATCTGGGATGTGTGGAATATGTTCTTCATCTGGCCAGCAATACTCATCCGGTGGCTTACGCGACAGACCCGATCGGAACCGTCACGACTAATATCATCGGTGCCATGAACATGCTGGAATTTGCTGCGGACCATGGGGCACGCAGGGTCGCATTTGCCTCCTCCAACGAAATATACGGCGAGAATCGCGGCGATACAGAGAAATTCGACGAGAACTACTGCGGATATATAAACTGCAATACAATGCGGGCGGGATACCCGGAGAGCAAGCGCTGCGGTGAGGCTCTCTGCCAGGCGTATATCAGGCAGAAGGGGCTTGATGTGGTGATTCCGAGGCTGACCAGGTCCTACGGCCCCAGCCTGCTTATGACGGACACGAAGGCCCTGTCCCAGTTTATCCGCAAGGCCATCGCGGATGAGGACATCGTGCTGAAGAGCGCGGGCACCCAGTATTATTCCTATACCTATGTGGCAGACGCGGTCTCCGGTCTTCTGACCGTTCTCCTTAAGGGTGAGTGCGGGGAAGCCTACAACATCGCAGATGACGCGTCGGATATACAACTGAAGGATCTGGCTGCCCTGATCGCGGGCACATGCGGACGAAAGGTCGTATTCGAGCTTCCGGATGCGGTCGAGGCCGCGGGCTTTTCAAGGGCGACCAAGGCTAGGCTTGACAGCACAAAGCTGCAGAAGCTCGGCTGGAAAGCCGGCTACGATATTAAGGCCGGAATAGAGCGTACGGTCCGTATGCTTAAGGCTGCAGATTGTTAGGAGACTTTATGCTTGAAACAGTATTATTTGATTTAGACGGCACTATATATAACTACGACATACCGGACAAGATCGGAATTCAGGCCGTCTATGACTATGCCTGCCCGGTGCTCGGTCTCACCCCCGAAGAGCTTCACGCTGAGATCAAAGCTGCAAATGCGGCGATCATCCGGGAACTTGGCAACAGCAACGCCGCTATCCACAACCGCCTGATCCGTTTCCAGCGCGTGCTTGAGACCATGGGAAAGCCGATCCATCCGTTCGCCATGAACATGTACCACGCATACTGGGACACCTTCGTTGACAACATGGCCCTTGAGCCGGGGATCCTGGAACTTATTGATTATCTACACAGCAGAGATATTCATGTGGGCATATGTACCAACCTGACTTCGGAGATTCAGTTCATCAAGATGGGGAAGCTCGGAATCTGGGATTATATCGACAGCTTCACGGCCAGCGAGGAGTGCGGTTGGGAGAAGCCGGACAAGAGAATATTTCTGTATTCTCTTGCCAAGGCGGGCAGCAGACCGGAGAACTCGATCTTCGTCGGAGATAACCGCTCGTTTGACGTATTTGGCCCCTCGAAGGTAGGGATGAAGGGAATCTGGTACTGCTCGACCCCGGAGGCTCGGAAAGTGACGACCATAGAGATCGAGCAGCCTAACTCGAACCCGTCAAAGAGTATTACTCCGGGCACTGAGATCCGGCTGAACGAGGGTGTCGGAATCATCAGGGACGAGTTCGGAGAGTACCCTGTCATCCACACCTACGAGGGAGAGTGGTGCCGGGCCCTGTTCGATCTGTAAACGAGTGTTGGGGACGGTTCAGCCAGGCTGTCATTATGTTAGGCTTCCGGCAGCAAAGCATCCATCTTCGTGAGAAAAACATTGCAGGTCCGACCGAGAGATCAAAAATGCTTAAGCATTTTTTAGCTCGCAGGGTAGGACCTGCGTTTTTCGATGAAGATGATGTTTGCGCCGGATTCAGAAGCTTCGCTGCAGTCTGGCTGAACCGGCCTTAATTTGTGAAATTTTTAGCACTCAACCGTTGACAGTGCTAACAACTTGTGTTATAGTTCCATTAGAACAGAGAGCGGGGTACCGCATCTTTTCTGAAACCTGGGGGAAGCCCTGTGAAGGGCGCCATCCGCCGGCCCGGTGCCGATCCGGCGTCCGGGACTAGAATAGAGGAGGGCATTATGAATATTCAGAAATTTACACAGAAATCAATGGAGGCGATTCAGAGCCTCGAAAAAATTGCCTACGACTTCGGCAACCAGGAAGTCGAACAGGAGCATCTTCTTTATGCTCTGAATGAGCAGGAGGACAGCCTTATTATGAAGCTTGTCCGGAAGATGGATATTGAGCCGCAGATGTATGCAAATGCAGTCAGAGAAGCCCTTGATGCACGTGTCAAGGTGAGCGGCAGCGGCAAGCCTTATATAGGAGCGGACCTCAACAAAGCCCTGATCAAGGCTGAGGATGAGGCAAAGGCTATGGGGGATGAATATGTGTCCGTCGAACACCTTTACCTGTCCGTTCTGAAATATCCGAGCAGAACTGTGAAGAAACTTCTTGCCCGCTTCGGGATCACAAGAGAGACGTTTCTCAAGGCTCTCAGCACTGTCAGAGGCAACCAGAGAGTCGTCAGCGACAACCCGGAAGCGACATACGACACACTCAATAAGTACGGCTCTGACCTCGTGGAGAAGGCCAGAGAGCAGAAGCTGGACCCGGTCATCGGCCGTGACGATGAGATTCGTCAGGCCATCCTGATCCTGTCCAGAAAGAGCAAGAATAATCCGGTACTGATCGGCGAACCCGGTGTCGGCAAGACTGCGGCAGTCGAAGGTCTTGCGCAGAGAATTGTGGCGGGTGACGTCCCGGACAATTTGAAGGATAAACACATCTTTGCGCTCGATATGGGCGCTCTCGTCGCCGGTGCCAAGTACCGCGGTGAGTTCGAGGAGAGACTCAAAGCGGTCCTCGAGGAGGTAAGGAAGTCCGAGGGGCAGATCATCCTCTTTATCGACGAGCTGCACCTGATTGTCGGCGCCGGAAAAACAGAAGGCGCGATGGATGCCGGCAATATGCTGAAACCCATGCTTGCCCGTGGCGAGCTCCACTGCATCGGCGCTACTACGCTGGATGAGTACCGCAAGTACATCGAAAAAGATAAAGCGCTCGAGCGTCGTTTCCAGCCGGTCCTGGTGGATGAGCCGACTCTCGAGGAGACGATCTCGATCCTCCGCGGCCTGAAGGAGCGCTATGAAGTTTACCATGGCGTCAAGATCACAGACAGCGCGCTGGTCTCTGCGGCCACACTGTCTCAGAGATATATTACGGACAGATTCCTGCCGGATAAGGCCATCGACCTGGTCGACGAGGCGTGCGCTCTGATCAAGACGGAACTGAACTCTCTTCCGACAGAACTTGATGAACTGCAGAGAAAAATCATGCAGATGGAAATCGAGGAAGCAGCCCTGAAGAAAGAGACGGATGCTCTCAGCCGGGAGAGGCTTGCAGACCTCCAGAAAGATCTTGCTGAACTGCGTGACACATTTAACGGAATGAAAGTTCAGTGGGAGAACGAGAAGAAGGATGTGGAAAGCCTGAAGGTCTACCGGGAGAGAATCGATGAACTGAATTCACAGATCGAGATCGCAAAGCGAGAGTATGATCTCAACAAGGCGGCGGAGCTGCAGTACGGTGAGCTGCCTAAGGTAATAAAGGAACTCGAACAGGCAGAAGCCAGAGTGAAAGACAAGGATATGTCCATGGTCCATGAGGAAGTCACGGACGATGAGATTGGCAGGATCGTCTCGAAGTGGACCGGTATTCCGGTAGCTAAGCTGACAGAAGGGGAGAGGGAGAAAGTTCTTCACCTCGAGGACGAGCTTCACAAGAGGGTCGTCGGTCAGGATGAGGCGGTCAGCCGCGTCGCAGACGCGATCCTTCGCTCCAAGGCAGGCATCAAGGATCCGAAACGGCCGATCGGCTCGTTCCTGTTCCTCGGTCCGACCGGTGTAGGCAAGACTGAACTGGCAAGAACACTTGCCGCCAACCTGTTCGATGATGAGAACAACATGGTGCGCATTGATATGAGCGAGTATATGGAGAAATTCTCTGTCTCCCGCCTTATCGGAGCGCCCCCGGGATATGTCGGCTATGACGAGGGAGGCCAGCTCACGGAAGCCGTCCGCAGGAAACCGTTCTCCGTTGTCCTCTTCGACGAGGTGGAGAAGGCACATCCGGATGTCTTCAATGTGCTGCTTCAGGTCCTAGACGACGGCCATATTACTGACAGTCAGGGAAGGACCGTGGACTTTAAGAATACGATCATCATCATGACGTCGAACCTCGGTTCTCAGTTCCTGCTTGACGGCATAGATACGAACGGCGAGATCAGCAAGTATGCGACCGACATGGTACAGAATGAGCTGCGGACCCATTTCCGCCCTGAGTTCCTGAACCGGTTGGATGAAGTGATCATGTTCAAGCCGCTCACGAAAGAGAATATCGGCGGCATCGTTGACCTGCTCCTTAAAGATCTGAACAAACGTCTTGCGGACAGACAGCTGACAATCGACCTCACAGATGAGGCAAAACAGTACGTCATCGATCATGTTTATGATCCGGTCTACGGAGCGCGTCCGCTGAAGAGATTCCTCCAGCAGAATGTGGAGACCCTCGCTGCAAGGATCATCCTTGGCTCTGAGATACATGAGGGATCGACCATCGTCATCGAGACAGGTTCGGACGGAGAACTGACCGGCCGGGTGCTGAACGTCCCGAAAGCATAATTTATCCATATTCGGACATAAAAAGACCGTCGCACGTGTGTGCGGCGGTCTTTTTCGCGGTCACGTTTCCCAGGGATATTTCGGACGCTCATCCGGATATGCATAATCGCCCCAGTGCGTCGTGAACTGATTAGTCTCCTCATTATATTCGTAATCCAGTGATTCAAGCTCATCGAGGATATAATCCTTGTCAACGCATTCCGAGGCACAGAAGGCGTCGAGGCTGGGATAAAAGTCCCTCAGCTTCAGATTGACGAAGCTCAGAAGAATAATGGGGTCTCTGGGTATCATTGTAAACTCCTTTTTCTCAGTTGGAGAAGTCCATGCCTCCCGGGCGGTGGGTCAAAAGACCGATCCCGGTGATCAGACCGGTTCTCCGTTCTCATACTTAGCCACGACCTTCTTGATGCGGTCGTTCGGATCAAGGAGCTTGGACAGTGATGCGTCGTGGTTCAGAGTATCGATTATGAGCGCAAGGTATTTGCTCATATCGCAGTTCGTGTAATACGGCTTGGAGAGCAGCTCTTCGGACTGATATACGAGGTTCGTGGTGATCAATCTGTCGAACAGTCCCTGCTTGAAGGCATCGTCAAATCTGCCGAGACCGTTGGTGAAAATGCCGAACGTCGCGCAGATGAAGATGCGGCCGCATTTCTTTCTCTTTAAGAGCTGGGCGGTCTCCAGAACTTTATCGCCGGAGGAGATCATATCATCGATGATGATAATGTCTTTGTCCCTGACATCGGTTCCAAGGAACTCGTGCGCGATGACCGGATTGCTTCCGTTGACGACCGTCGTGTAGTCGCGTCTCTTATAGAACATGCCCATGTTGATGCCGAGAACATTAGCCACATAGATCGCGCGTCTCATGCCTCCCTGGTCCGGGCTGATGGACATGAGGTGGTCCTTGTCGATCTTGACATCCTTCTCATAGCGAAGAATGTTCTTGATGAACTGATATGTCGGGCTCATCGATTCAAAGCCGGAGAGCGGGATAGCGTTCTGAACACGCGGATCGTGCGCGTCAAATGTGATAATGTTCTCAACGCCGAGGGCCTCGAGTTCCTGCAGGACATTGGCGCAGTCGAGCGATTCGCGTCCGCTTCGGATCTGCTGCCTTCCTTCGTAAAGATACGGCATGATGACGTTGATCCTGTGGGCTTTTCCGCCCGCGGCTGCGATGACGCGCTTGAGATCCTGAAAATGATCGTCCGGTGACATGATATTATCAAAACCGCACATCTTATAAGTGAGCGAGTAGTTGCATACGTCGACGAGGATGTAGAGATCATCACCTCGTACAGTTTCCTTGATTGTTCCCTTGCCTTCACCCGAGCCGAAGCGGGGCGTATCAGCTGTGACAATAAAGGAGTCTCTCGAGTAGCCGTTTTCTCCGGGTACGTCCCCGTTGGCCACGCGGGCTTTTCTCCAGGAGACCAGATGATCGTTGATCTTTCGCCCGATTTCCTGCGTGCTCTTTAACGGGATAATTCCCAGACGTCCGTCCGGGGAGGTGCTGAGTACCGGTCTTGCCTGTGTGTCTGTTGAGACTGTGTTCATGAGATCCCTCCACGTAATTTTTTCTGAATCCTTATATCTGTGCCGACCAGTTTAATGAACTTATAATGGCTTAAGAGCCTGGAATAGATCCGCTGGGTGTATGCTGCGGAGAACTCTTCGGGGGTCATGTTCGTCGAAATGATCGTCGAACGGTTTTTCGCGATGCGCTCGTTCAGCACATGAAACAATTGTGAGGCTGCAAATGAATTGGTTACTTCTGTTCCCAGATCATCGATCGTGAGGAAATCACAGTCAAGGATCATCTGCGAATGGGTACTGTTCCTGCCATCGCGCCCGAATGTTGCGTCCGCCAGGAGATCAAAGAAATCTCTGGCGGAAAAATACAGGGAGGAGTAGGAGCGGTCCAGCATCTCCTTTGCAATGCAATGGGTAAGAAATGTTTTTCCGACGCCGGTATTGCCGTAGATGTAGAGGTTGTTGTCGGGCCTGCCGGCATTTGAAATAAAATGCTTCGCCCGCATCACGGCATCTCTTGCAGTCTGCCTCTCTGTTCTGCCTGTTAGTTCATTTTGTATTGTATCAGAATACCAGTCAAATGAAAAGTTCCGGAAGTTCTCTTTTTCCAGAACATGACTGATACTGTACTCGCTGTAGAGAAGATCTATGGATGCCTTCTTAAAACAGGCACATCTGGCGCCGTCAATAAAGCCCGTATCGCGGCATAGAGGGCAGTCATACTGCATTTCGAGATAATCTGCCGGATAGCCGTGCCCCGTAAGCAGTCTGGTGCGTTCCTCGGAGATCTTGTGCATCTCCTCCTCGTAGGATGAAAGATCCGCGTCGGGGGAGATGATCCGCCGCTTTGCCGCAGCGATCGAGGCTGCTGCCGCCCGATCATCCAGGGCGGTGATGCCGGGAATCTTTTCCGCGATCTCCGCCTCGCGCGATAGAAGTTCGTGACGGTGAGTCTCGCGAATCTCCTCATATCTGCGCATCAATGTATCATATTGAGAATTTTGAAGAGGCATAGTTTACTCCTGCTCTTCTCCGGGACCTACATCCATGTTCAGGAGCTGGGCTTCCAGAGACTTGTAATCATAGTTTCTCTGCTCAAAATTGTAAAAGCTGCCGCTGGGCGTTCTGGATTTTTTGGACTGACTGCCGCGCGCATTTCCGGATACTTTTCCCTTTTCGCGGCGGGCATCCTGAGCCTTGATATCATCCACCGTCTTAACGCCCGCATTCCACCAGTTGGTCAGTATGCCGTCCGCGTACCCGAGGGTGGGCTTTGACGTATTCAGTATCGTCCGGGTACAGGCTTCCGTGATCACATCCATCGGAAAATTGTAGGTCACGAGCCACTTGTCCATGCTGCGTATCTCAGCGGTGATAGGATTGTGGTTATTTACGCCGAGGGCCTTAAATATATCATAATACTCTTTATGATACTTGCCCGTGGACTCGCGGGCTTCGGTTACAGTCTTTATGCCGGCGTCGTGCCATGCCAGAGCGACTTTTTCAATATAGCGGATGCTTTTGTGGCCGCGGCTTACACAGTACTCGATCAGGTAATCGATGAGATCCGTCGAAAAGCGGAGACCATCAAGGAAATAGAATATTTTCTGCTGATCGGTCCTTGTCAGAGGCCGTGACATATACTTCTCAGCGATGAAAAGCAGCTCCTGGACGTCCTCCTTGCCGGCAAGCTCGGCCATTTTGTCCTCTGTCAGAGTATAGGGCTCTTCCTTACTGACAGGTTCCTCCGGTCTGCTGCCGCCTTCTGACGGAGAATCCTCATGCGCCTTCCTTGAGCTCTTTTCCTTAACAGTTTCTTCCCTGACCTTGATCGGGTCTGCAAATGTGATCCCCGCAATATTCCGCTTCTCGTCCGTCTCCACAATAAGGAGGCCGGTCTTTTCCCAGTAGCGCACGGCGCGGACAACATCAGTCTCCGTGCAGGTCATGCGATCCGCAATCTGAGACAGAGAAACACTTTTAGCCGGGTCCTGAGATACCCGGAGAAGATACAGGTATATTTTTACGAACTCGCCGTTGGCATGAGGCATATAGCCGTCGAGAAACGCGTTAGGTAAAATTGTAACATCCTGCGGATAGCGTGATATCTTAAATGTGTTCATGATCTGCCCCATTCTAATAGATTATTGGATGATAAGTATAACACACATAAAAGAAACTGCATCCACAAAATAATCCACACAGAGCGCAAAAAAATCCACATTGCCCGTGGAAATTATGCACACATGGCAATGTGGATGTTGTGGATAAAGTGGAAAGGTCAGCGCGCGAGCAGTGCCGGTCCGATAGTTGTCACGTTCCCGGCGCCCATAGTTATCAACAAATCACCTTCCTTACAGTGTGAATAAAGGTAATCCTCGACACCTGAGAAAGTATCAATATAAATGACATCCGTGCCGTATTTTTTGACTTCATCAGCTACATCCTGCGAAGATATACCGTAAATGTCCTCCTCACGTGCAGGGTAGATCTTGGCCAGGACGACATGGTCCGCTGTGCTCAGCGCTTCGCCGAACTCTGCGAGCAGGGCTTTTGTCCTTGTGTAAGTGTGGGGCTGGAAGACGACCCACAATTCTTTATGCGGATACTTTTCAGCTGCAGCAAGAGTTGCTTTGATCTCAGCAGGATGATGAGCATAGTCGTCGATAATCGTTGTCCCGTTCATCTTACCCTTGTACTCGAACCTTCGGTCGGCACCGGCGAAATCACGGAGACCATCGGCGATCGTCTCGGCATCGATTCCCAGGTGACGGGAGGCGGCGATGACGGCGAGAGCATTTGCAACATTGTGCTCGCCCGGGACGCACAGAGAGAATTCTCCGAGTCTTTCTCCGCGCTCATAGGCGACAAATGACGCGCAGCCGAGCTCATCGTATGTGATGTCGGAAACTGTGTAATCAGCATCTGTCATGAGAGAAGTCGTAATCAGACCACAGGATAAGCCGTCTGTTACAACTTCGAACTTTTTTGTGTCCTTGCTGATGACAAGCACGCCGTCGGCAGGAATCTGGGATGCGAACTTGTGGAAGGAAGCGGCGATATCGTCGAGATCCTTGAAGAAATCCAGATGATCCTCGTCCACATTCAGGATGATGCCGAGGGTAGGGATCATGGAGTGGTAGCTGTTCGTGTACTCACAGGCTTCGGTGATGAAGTTTTCGGACTTGCCGACACGGATGTTGCCTCCGATTGCCGGGAGTATTCCGCCGACAGAGATCGTCGGATCCATGTCTGCGCGCAGCATGACATGGGATGCCATGGATGTGGTCGTCGTCTTGCCGTGAGTGCCGGCGACCGCGACGGATACCTGATAATTCTGCATCATCTCGCCGAGGAGCTCAGCTCTGGTCAGCATCGGTATACCGGAACGGACAGCGGCTTCAAATTCAGGATTATCCGGATGGATCGCTGCCGTGTAGACAATGACATCGAGATCGGGGTTGATATTTTCCGCCGCCTGGCCGATGACCACATGCGCACCTTTGGACTCTAAGCGTCGCAGGAGTTCTGAATCTGCCGAGTCGGAGCCGCTGACTGTGAAGCCCTCATCAAGGAGGACTTCCGCGAGACCGCTCATGCTGATGCCGCCGATACCGATAAAATGTATATTCTGGGGTCTGTCAAAATTAATCTTATACATACTGCCGCCTTTCATTATTTTTATTCCGGGTCTCGCTTGCGGGACTTGACGCAGGATTCGAGACATTATAAGCAGAGATTGAAAGCGTGACGGGATTTTTCACCGTCAGATTTATGTGCTATTCCATAGCATTATAGGGCGGGCGGAGGAAAAAAGCAAATCCCAATTGACGCAACCTTGATTTAAGATTTTGGAAAATACAAAAGTACCGAAAAAAACGGGCATTTGCGGCTGTTATCGGATAGATTTTTGGTAAACATATCTATATTTGCAAAATACTAAATCCATAGTTTGGCTAGTTGCCGCAAAACTTACAAAAACTTTATTAATAGTTTTCGAAACTAGATTCTTGTGATATAATTCTTATACTAAAAGTCTACACATATATGGACGTGAGGTAAGCTTATGATCAGGAAAGAAATGATTGCAATGCTGCTTGCCGGCGGACAGGGAAGCCAACTGGGAGTTCTCACGGATAATGTAGCAAAATCAGCCCTCAGCTTCGGCGGAAAATATCGTATTATTGATTTTCCGCTAAGCAATCTGGTCAATTCCGGAATAGATACGATCGGCGTGCTGACACAGTACAAGCCTCTTCGTCTCAACAGTCACATCGGAATAGGGATTCCGTGGGATCTTGACCGCAACTACGGCGGTGTTGCTATATTGCCTTCAAGCGGGATGGGCGTTGACTGTGACTGGATCACGGGTACAGCAGGTCCTGTTGCGGAGTACATTGACTACATCGATCAATACGATCCGGACTACATCCTGATCGCACCGGCTGACCGGGTATACAAGATGGACTATGAGGTCATGCTCGATTATCACATTGCGCTTGATTCGGATGTTACGATTGCGGCGATGAGAGTGCCGGAAGGAGGCAGCGTTTCCTCGGCGACGATGCTCATAGACGCGTACGGTGTAGTGGAGAAGTTCGAATCGGATACGGAATGTCCGTGCAGTAATCTGGAGTCCATGCGCACATACCTGTTCGACTGGCAGATGCTGAAAAAGGCGCTTCTTATGTTCAAAGATGAGGAAGAGCTTGATTTTGAAATGCACATCATACCGCAGTTCCTGAAAGACGGACGTACGGTGAGCGCTTACGAATGGAACGGGTATTACCGCGATGTTGCGACAGCGGAGGAATACTGGAAGGCTAATCTTGAACTCACAAGTGAGCGCCCGGAACTCAGCTTTTACGAGAAATTCTGGACGATCTACACGAATGGTGAGAATCAGGCTCCGGCCTATATTGCCGATTCCTGTAATGTCACCGATGCTCTCCTTTCTGAAGGGAGTGAGGTCTACGGCAGAGTGGAATGTTCAGTGATCGGTCCGGGAACTGTTGTCAGCGAGGGGGCTGTTGTCCGGAACTCCGTGATCCAGGAAGACTGCTTTGTGGCCAGAGGCGCGGTAGTTGAGAATGCCGTGATCGCGCGCGGCTCGACGATCGGCAGCGGTGCTGTCATCGGCGCCGGAGACGGCGGCGGGATCTGCGTAATCGGTGAGGACACAATCGTTCCGGACGGAGCCATAGTTGAAAGGCAGGCCGGAAAGGTCGGCGGGAAAGAAGGTGATCGCCCATGAGAGCCATCGGAATTATTCTTGCCGGCGGGAACGGCAGCCGTATGAGAGAACTGCAGAACAGAAGAACTGTTGCGGCAATGCCGATTGCAGGGAGCTACAGGGCGATTGATTTTGCTCTGTCCAATATGTCGAATTCCAATATTCAGAAGGTCGGAGTTATAACACAGTACAACGCGAGATCTCTGAATAATCATTTAAGTTCCTCCAAATGGTGGGATCTGGGAAGAAAACGCGGCGGGCTATATCTGCTTCCACCGGCAGTCACGGGTGAAAGCTGGTGGTATAAGGGAACGGCGGACGCACTGTATCAGAATCTGTCATTCCTCAGGAACAGTCGTGAACAGTACGTAGTAATAGCATCAGGAGATGGTGTATATAAGCTGGATTATAACGATGTAGTGGACTTCCATGTACTTAAGGGAGCGGACATCACGGTCGTCTGTACAGAATACACTGGAGATGACATCACAAGATTCGGAATACTGAATCTTGATGAGGATGCGCGGATTGTAGGATTTGAAGAAAAGCCTCTGGTGACAAAATCTAACATTATTTCTACCGGAATATATATTCTTCGAAGAAGACTTCTGATCCAGCTGCTTGAGCAGTGCCGCGCGGAAGACAGGAACGACTTTGTCAGAGATGTCCTGATCCGCTATAAAGATGTCAAGAGAATTTATGGATATAAGATGAATAGATACTGGAGCAACATGGCTTCAGTTGAGTCTTATTACCGCTCCAACATGGACTTCCTGAAGCCGGAAGTACGCGACTACTTCTTACGCCAGTATCCGTCCATTTATTCGAAGAAAGATGACAATCCGCCTGCAAAGTTCAGTTCAGACTCACGAGTTTCGAACAGTCTGATTTCCTCCGGTTGTATCATCAGTGGCACAGTAGAGGATTCCGTCATTTTCAAGAAAGTTTTTGTAGGCAGGAATTGTATCATCAAGAACTCGATCATCCTTAACGATGTTTATATAGGAGATAACGCAATCATAGAGAACTGTATTGTCGAAAGCCGGAGTATGCTGCAGCCCGGCTCGTGTTACAGAGGCGAGAACGGAATTGAGATCGTGATCGAGAAGAATAAAATGCGCGTGACCTGAGACGGTCAGCGCGAAGTGGAAACGGGAAAGGGGTATTTATGAACATTACAGATGTCAGGGTGCGTAAAGTCGCGAAAGAAGGCAAAATGAAAGCAGTAGTTTCAATCACGATCGATGACGAATTTGTCGTTCACGACATCAAAGTCATCGAGGGAGAGAAAGGGCTTTTCATTGCAATGCCGAGCCGCAAGGCTACAGACGGTGAGTACAGAGATATTGCTCATCCAATCAATTCTACGACAAGAACTGAGATCCAGAACATCATCCTCACAAAGTATGAGGAGACGATCGTTCAGGAAGAAGCGGAAGCAGAAATCGCTTCGTACTTGGACTGAGCAGTGTAATCAGTCCGAAATGACCCCATTGTTACTTAAATTACCCGACCTGCTTTGTTATAACTTGATTAATATAAATATGAGGAATGCCGTCCTGTCAGGGGCGGCATTCTTTTATCAATCAGACAGTCGGATATGACTAAAGAAGATTGAGAATCGCAGAAATGTTAAGCAAATGTTACAGAATTTGTAAAATTCCCTTTATTTATGTTAAAGCTCATGTTATAATGCACACGTGAAAGGAGCACTATAACTATGCTTAAGAAAAGACTGATGACATTCATGCTTGCGACAGCTATGACATTCTCTCTTGCGATGCCGGCTATGGCTGACACGGAGACAGAGTTGGCAAATGCGCGGGCGAAAAAGAGTGCGGCTGAGTCCGATCTTTCTGCAGCGACCAGCAAGATCGATGATCTCGAGAGCAAGAAATCCGAATTACAGTCTTATCTGACTGAGCTCAATGACAAGCTCGGTCAGCTTTCTGATGAGATGGATACACTGAGCGCACAGCTGACAGAAAAGACGACGGAAGTCGAGATTACTAAAGGCGCTGTGGAAAGAGCCAAAACAGATGCGCAGAATCAGTACAAAGACATGTGCATGCGTATTAAATATATGTATGAACATGGAAAAGGTGATCTCCTCGTATCATTGCTTGAGTCTGATGACCTCACAGAATTCCTGAACAAGTCCAACCAGATTACAGAGATGACGACCTATGACAGGAACAGACTTGCTGATTATAAGGAATCTCTTGAGATCGTAGAGAATAAGGAAGAGGAGCTTGTTGCTGAGCAGGCGAATCTTGAAAATCTGAAGAGTCAGAACGAGGCGAAACAGGCCGAACTTAAGACTCTTGCAGAGAAGACAGATGCCGATATCGCGGCTTACACCGCAGATATCAGCGCTGAGGAACTTGAGAAATCTGAACTGCAGAAGCAGATCGAAGAGCAGACAAGCCAGATCGAAGCTCTCAAGGAGAAGGCTGCGGCAGAAGAAGCAGCCAGAAAAGAGGCTGAACGCAGAGAAGCGGAAGCCAGGGCTCTTGCGGAGAAGAAGGCAGAAGAACAGAGACAGGCAGAAGCAGAAGCG